>CAMZLA010000001.1 GCA_947311665.1 uncultured Candidatus Altimarinota bacterium
GTATATATATATTCTAGGGTGAGTGCAAAAAAGAAATTTTTTTTAAGTAACTATATATTGTTTGTTTTGTAGGAGCGTATTGAAATACGACTTTTGCATGGTTATATGGATATATAGAAATATGTTTTTTATATGTTTATATTGTAATATTGAAATATATATTTAGGGCGTATTGCCATAAGCCCCTACATTATATTTTTTTATATTTTAATTTCTCTCGCTTCTGCTTCTATCTCTTGCTCCAGCTCCATTTCATAATTTGTTCTTCTACTTTTTTTCGTGGTTTGGCATATCGTTCACGGGAAAATTTTTTAATTTTTTCTATCTGTTTTTTATCATGATTGTTCTGTGGTGGTGGAAGAGTATTCGAAGAAAAAACAGAGCTTGGCATTCCATCTATCATCAATCGTAAATATGTTTGATATTTTGGTAAAGACCCAATATCTGCTGGTAAAATCATTTCTTCGCCTCCAAATTGATCAGATAAAACTTTTGCATCATCGAACCCTACTTGAAAAGTAATAAGAGTTCCAACATTTCCAAAAATAGCTTCTCGTACTTCATCTTCCATTTGTGCTAAATATTGATTGGCAACTGTGAGATTTAGTTTATATTTTCTCGCTTCACTCAAAATAGTTGCAAAACTTTGGGTTGCAAAATTTTGAAATTCATCAACATATAAATAAAAATCTGTTCTGTCTTTTTCTGCAATATCACTTCTGCTCATCACATCAAGTTGAAATTTTGTTATAAGCATTGCTCCCAATAGGTTAGAAATATCTTCTCCAATATTTCCTTTGCTCAAATTAATAATCATAATTTTTTTTGTATCCATAGCAAATCGCAAAGAAAAAGATGATTTTGTTTGCCCTAAAATATTTCGCACAATGCTCGAAGATAAAAATTGTCCTACTTTATTTTGAATAGGGCTTACTGCTTCTGTTCGTTGCCGTGGTTGCCATTTCCCAAATTCATCATTCCAAAAAGATAAAACAATGGGATCTTTTACTCGTTTTAAAATTTCTAACCGATATTTATCATCGGCTAACATTCGTAAAATTCCTAAAATGCTTTGTCCTCCAGCTTCTATTAAAGCGAGTAGTGTATTTCTCAAAATATGTTCAAGTCGAGGTCCCCAACTTTCAGCAAACATTTTTTTAAAAACTCCTAAAACTCCACTGGCTACCAAATGTTTTTTTTCAGAATCTGGACATTCTAAAATATTGAATGAAATAGGAAATTCTCTATCTGATGGGTCAAAAATAATAACATCGTTTGTTCTATTTTTGGGAACAAAATGCAGTACGGCATCTGCTAAATCTCCATGTGGATCAATTATCGCAACTCCTTTCCCATTTTGAATATCTGAAAAAATCATGTTTTCTAGCAATGTAGATTTTCCCATACCTGTTTTCCCTGCCATATAAATATGTCGTCTTCGGTCATCTGGTCGAATTCCAAACTTTTTTTGCTGTCCTCTAAAATTTGTTTTTCCAAGAAGAGTGATGTTTTTTTCTGGAACCATCGGTGTATTGTGTGGGCTAGCAATTTTTTTCGATGAAACCCAATCGACAAATGGATTTTGCACAGAAATATGTGGAAGATGAAAAATGGTTGCTAACTCTTCATTGCTTAAAATAGTTCTTTCTTTTTCAATCCATATATTTTTCCATTTATTTTCTATTTTTTCTTTTTTATATGAAAAATTTTCACTGGTAAATCCATTGAGATGAGGGAGTGAATATTGTTTAAATGATGAAATTATTTGTTGTGTAATAAATTTTTTTGGTTGTTTTTTGGGAATAGCATGAAAGACTCTGATGTCAGTTTCAAAAACTAATCGACTCATTTTATCACTCGCACTTGCTTGCAATGTTTCTCTTTCATGCGATTGTTTATGTTCTGCTTCTATTTGTGTTTCTTCAATATTTCCCATTTCATCTTTTTTTTGTCGAGTAATAATAAATAACCCCCATCGTAAAGGCAGTTTTAAAACCCAATTCCAAAACCCCGATGAAAGTAATATTTTTTCAAAGAGATTTTTTAATGTATCTAAATTTCTATTCCCTGTTTTTTTCAATGTATATTCAACTTTTTCTCTAAATAATTCATCATCATATGGACGAATTGCTATTTGAATTCCTGCCATTTCATTCTTTCCAATAGCATCGGATAATGATTGCAGAGTTCCAGAAAGAGGATCATGAAATGTTGTTGCATTTTGGCTCGTTGATTCAAATTGTGAATATCGTTTTATTGGCCATAGGGAACTATTGGCAATATATAAAGAATTCCATTGGATATTTTTTTTTGAAAAATCTAAAAAATCTTCCACTTCTTGCATTTCTGCTTCTGGGTAATGGGCATGAATTTGCGAACTGATGAATATTATTTCTGAGGCATTGGCTCTGATATAAAAATGTATTTTCTCTTTATTTCTAACGATTTCAAGTGAAAAGCAAGGTTGTTCTTTTTGGAAAAATTTTTCTTTCCAGCTTAAAGGTTTATATAATCCGTGTAAAATAGAGAAAAAATTTTCTGCAGTATTTGGAGTTTTTTCATTGTTTTGTGCAGGAATAATTTTCATTACTACTTTTTTTTCTTTGTTTTTTTCATATAAAAAATAATATTTTCCAATAAAAGAAGCGAGAGTTATAACTATCGCAGCAGAAAAAATAATGATGAAAAGAATATATATATCCATAATGATATTTTTTTATTTTTATAATTCATTTCTATTATACCAAAAAACAATATTAATTTACATATATTATTTATAAAAATTAATGAAGCTCTATAAAAATAATAAAAAAATACTCATCATTATCGAATTATCGAAATGCCTATTATTCAATAATAGTATCTCCTAAATCTTTTCCTTGAGGAACCATTGGAAAAACATTTTCTTCTTTGGCGATATGAAATTCTATAAGAGTTGGTCCTTCAATTTTTTGACATTTTTTAATATATTCTCGTGCTTCTTTTTCATTGGTTGCTTTAAAAGAAGGAATTCCATATGCTTCTCCCAATTTTACAAAATCTGGATTTTGCATGTCTACAAAACTATATCCACTTTCAAACATTTCTTGCCATTGTCTCACCATTCCCAAATAATTATTATTAAAAATAGCAATTTTAATAGGAATACCTTCTTGAATTAAAGTCATCATTTCTTGTAAATTCATTTGAAACCCACCATCTCCAGAAATACTCCATACTTCTCTGTCCGGACATGCAACACTTGCTCCCATTGCTGAAGGTAAAGAAAACCCCATTGTTCCCAAACCACCAGAAAAAAGTAAAGAATTTGGTATATTGCTTTTATATCCCTGAGCCGTCCACATTTGGTGCTGTCCAACATCGGGAACAACAATTGCATTTCCCTGTGTTTCTTCTGTTAAAATATCAATAATATCACATGCACGCATAAGTCCTTTTGCTTTGTCATAATTAATATCATGAACTTTTTCTATGGGAAATTCTTTTTTCCAGCTTTCTATTTGAGTATTCCATGCAATGCATTCTGTTTTTTCCAAAAGAGGGTTCAATTTTTCCAATGAATTTTTTAAATCTCCTACAATAGGGACGAGAATATCTTTTACATTTTTCCCAATTTCTGCGGGATCAATATCAAAATGGATGAATTTTGCAAGGCGTGTAAACGATGCAAGTTTTCCTGTTATTCTATCATCAAATCGAGAACCTAAAGAAATAATTAAATCGGCATTATGCACTGCATAATTAGCATATACTTGTCCATGCATTCCAAGCATTCCTAAATTTTGTGGATGGTCATGTGGAATAGTTGAAAGAGCCAATAATGTTTGAACACAAGGAATTCCAGATTTTTCTAAGAATTCCAAAGTTTCTTTTTCTGCTCCTGAAATTAAACTTCCTTGTCCAATAATTGCAATTGGTCGTTTTGCTTTTTTTATTTCATCAACTACTTTTTGCAATTGTCTTTCATTTGGAGAAATTGTTGGTTTATATCCTGTTATTTCAGGTGTTGGGAATCCTGAAAATTGTGTTTTTTCTAAAAAAGCATCTTTTGTAATATCTATATGCACTGGTCCTGGTCGTCCAGAATTTGCAAGATAAAATGCTTCAGAAATAGTTTGTGCCATTTCTTTACTCGATGCAACCTGATATGAATGTTTTACTATTGGTAAAAATATTCCCATAGAATCCGTTTCTTGAAACGCATCTGTTCCCAAAAATTCAGAAAAAACTTGTCCAGTAAGAACAATCATTGGAATAGAATCTATCATAGCATCGGCAACTCCTGTTACAAGATTTGTTGCTCCTGGTCCTGATGTTGCCAAACATACCCCTGCTTTTCTTCTCATTCGAGCATATCCATTCGCAGCAAATGCAGCGCCTTGTTCATGTCTCACTAAAATATGATGAATTTCAGGATATTGCAAAAGAGTGTCATAGAGAGGAATAACAGAACCTCCTGGGTATCCAAAAATTGTTTTTTCTCCATGATGTAAAATTCCTTCTAAAAGAATTTGAGCTCCTGTTTTTTCTATAGGGTTTGCAATGTTTCGTTGTATCATAATTTTTACAATAAAATTTATAAAAATTATATAGTAAAAATTGCAAATTTTTCAAGAGGATAATTCAAATTGAAAACTTAAAGGAAAATTTGAGAATTTGACAAAAACTTATATACAGAAGTAATATATTAGTATAATATTTATATATATTTATATATTTATATATTTTAATTAAAAAAAATGATAGAATCAGATTTTGAAATTACAACACTATTCAATCCTATAGATTTAATAAATTTATTCATCGGTTTAGCTCTTGTTCTTGCTGCTTTTATGTCGGTATATTACATGTTTTATGGAGGATTATCTCTTATTTTTTCTGGAGGAAATGATGATAAAATTAAAGAAGCAATGGGAACTATTAGATATGCCATTATTGGACTTGTTGTTACTTTGCTTGCTGTTGGTTTTATTTATCTATTAGGAAATCTTACAGATATTGCTGTTGCCGATTATATAAATTTTGAACGAATGTTTGAACTTTTAAAAGGATTAGCCGATAGAATTTTTAATGGACCAAATACAGCATCTATATTTGAATAATTTTAGAATTGCATAATAATAAAAAGAGTTATATAATTTATTCTCTTTCATATAACAGAGCATTATGTTTTCTTGGGTCTCTTATTTTTTAAAAACTCCTAAAATTCCATTTCTTTTAGGAGTTTTAATTATTTCTATCGGATTACTAGCAACAAATGCAATTCCAAAAGAATCGGCTCCTGCTCTCGATTATGGTATTATCACTGTTTCTACCTCATATTCAGGGGCAAATGCTTTAGATATAGATAACCTCATTACAGAAAAAATTGAATCGAAAATTCAATCTCTTACAGGTATAGATTCATATTCTTCAACTTCTCAATATGGTTTTTCTTCCATAGTAATTTCTTTGGATACAGGAGTAAATATTGCTGAAGCTGTTGCAGATGTTCGATCAAAAGTAGATGAAGCAAAGTCAGATTTACCTTCAGACCTTATTACTGATCCACTCATTACTTCTGTCAATTCATCAGAAAAACCTTTTACCAATATTGTTTTATATGGAAACAAAAATGCTGGTGATATTTCTCATATTGCAAAAAATTTAGAAACTCAATTAGAAAGTGTTTCTGGAGTTCTTTGGGCTACTACTCAATATTTTGTTCCTCAAGAAATAAATATTTCTCTTCGTAAAAAAGATTTAGAATCTCAAAATATTTCTTTTTCAGAGGTTCAATCCGTTCTTCTTCATTCTCAATCAAATACTCCATTGGGAAATTTTGAAATATCTGGAAAAGATTATTCTTTGCGATTTCAAGCAGAATCAGAGTCATTGGAAGATTTTAAAAATTTAGAAATTCGATCACAAGGAAATAGTGAAAATAGTCGTGTTATTCATTTAGAAGATATTGCAAATATTTCTCTTGTTTCAAACGATGAAAGTGCAATTACTCGATTTTATAAAAATGATGATATTCAAAATATTCCACAAAATGCAGTAGTGATAGAAGTTTCAAAAAAAACTTCATCGGATTTGTTTGAAACACAAAAAAAAGTGGATAGTGTTTTAGAAAAATATTTTTCTGATGAAAACATACAAAATGAAAATATTTCAAATCTTCATTATTTTCAATATCGTCAAGAATCGGAAATTATGAAAGATGATTTTTCTGAATTATTTCAGAGTAGTCTTACTTCTCTTATTGTAGTCTTACTTTTTATTTTTGTTTTCATAGGGTTTCAAGAAGGGTTTCTTGCTTCTCTCATTATACCTCTTTCTTTTTTGGGAACAATCGCTGTCTTATTTTTTTCTGGAAGAACATTAAATTTCATGACTAATTTCTCAATGATTCTTGCATTAGGAATTTTAGTCGATACCGCTATTGTTATTGTTGAAGGAACTCGTCAGGCAATAAATAATGGATTGAAAGGCAAAGAAGCAGCTCTTTATGCAGTAAAAGAATTTGGTCCTGCTCTTTTTTCTGGAATGCTTACTACTATTTCGGTTTTTCTTCCTCTCTTTTTTCTTCCTGGTATTGTTGGGCAATATCTTTCTTTTATTCCTATTACTGTTACCATTGTTCTTTCATTGTCGCTCTTCATTGCTCTTGTTCTCATCTCTACATATTCTAGTATTTTTTTACAACCAGAAGAAGAAAATGAAAAAAAATCAGTTGTGAGAAAAAAAATAAATAATGCAATTTCTTGGCTTATTACAAAATATTCAAAAATTTTACGATGGATGATTACAGGATTTTTTAGAAGATGGATTCTTTTTTTTCTTGCTATTGTTTCATTTATTACTTCATTTTTCCTTCCGATAGCATTCGATTTTTTTCCATCAGCCGATTCAGACACTATTGAATTAGAGATTTCTTTTCCAGTGGGAATGGTGCAAGAAAAAACATCAGAAGAACTGATTGATATAGAAAAAAAACTTTTACCACTTCCAGAAATTGAAAGTATTATAAGTAGAATAAAAGGGAATAAAGCCATAATTACCCTCAATTTATATCCGATGAAAGAGAGAAGTCATAAAGAATTACTAACTTCTCAGCAACTAGAAAATTCACTTCTTGATATATATTCATATCTTCCTTCTTATATTGAATTACAGGTAAAACGAGAAAAAAATGGACCTCCTTCACCGTTTCCTGTTGGATTTCGAGTAGTGCTCGATTCGCCTCAATATATAGATCAGGCAAAACAAGTGGTGAAAGATTTGAAAAAAGAATTGCGATTAATAGAAGGGACTCAAGGAGTTTCAAGTAATCTGGTTGAAATTCCTGGAGAAATAGAATTTACTCTCGATAAAGAAGCGGCATTGAAACGAAATATTGATCCACTCTCCATTCCTGCGTTCATTCGTGGTGCATTACAAGGAGTTATTGTAAGTACCTATTCTCATGAAGGAACAGATATTGATGTTGTATTACAGCTTGAAAGTAATGATCTTCAAACGGTAGAAAATATTTTAGATCTTGAAATTGCTCCCAATATTCCATTGAAATCAGTAGTACATATTGAATATAAAGATGCGTTGTCTCAAATAACACGACATGAAGGAGATTTAAGTTTTACAGTTTTTTCTTTTTTAACCGAAACAGGAAATACGGAAGTTATTACACAAAAAATATTAGATAAAATTGAAAACAATGAAATTTTTATTCCTAAAGGAATTCGTATTGATGATGGTTCTGAAAATGCAGAAAATTCTAATCTGATGAAAACACTGCAAGTTGATTTATTTCTTGCAATTTTTCTTATATTTCTTATTCTCGTTGTTCAATTTAAATCATATTCTCCACCGTTACTCATTTTGCAAACAATAATTTTTGCTCAAACAGGAGTAAATATTGGTTTGTTTTTAACCGATACTGCTAAAAGCATGCCATATATGTTAGGAACAATTGCATTGGCAGGGATAGTGGTAAACGATGCAATTATTTTATTGGATAAAATTCAGAAAAATATTACATCTGGAAAATATAAATCACAATATGATGCATTGATAGAAGCGGGGACTTCTCGTTTTATCCCAGTAGTTCTTACCACACTTACAACGAGTGCAGGGATTTTTCCTCTTGTTTTTGTCGATAGTTTTTGGGAAGGACTTGCATATACCATTATTTTTGGGCTTTCTTTTGCAACCATTCTCACTCTGTTTTTCATCCCTTTGGGATATATATTATTTCAGAAAAAAGTGAAGTAATTACTTTTTATAGAAAAAAATCAGTATATATTGATAGATATGGATAAATAATAAAACAGGGCGACCACAAGGGTACGCCCCTACGGGGAAAATAATTTTGGTTTTTTATTGTAAAAAATAGAAAATAAAGTAAAATAAAATATAAAGAAAAACAAAAAATAAAATAAAATTAAAAATATATCATAGAAAAATGTAGGGGCGACCCTTGTGGTCGCCCAATCGGAAAAATTATTGAAGAATTTAAATCAAGAATAACCAATATATATATAAAAACAGTATATGAAAATAAAACAGGGCGACCACAAGGGTACGCCCATACGGGGAAAATAATTTTTTATTTTTATTGTAAAAAATAGAGAATAAAGAAAAACAAAAAATAAAGAAAAACAAAAAATAAAATATAATTCAAAAATGTATAATAGGAAATGTGTATGGGCGCCCCTTGTGGTCGCTCTATCAGAGAAATTATTGGAGAGTTTAAATCCAGAACAACCAATGAATATATAAAAAAAGTATATGAAATTATATTCATCCTACAATTTCATTCACTGCTTTTATCAATATTTCATTTTTTTCTATTGGGTGAGAATATGGAATTGGGTTTCCTTTGAAATGAATTATAACTTCGGTATCTCCTTTCGAATCAGCAAGAACTGTTTTTAGTTCTTTAATTTTTAAAGGACTAATATCCGATGGAAGAAAAATATCCCATACTTTTGTTTTACTCTCTGAATCGATAAACTCTTCTATCATCTCATTTTCTTGATCATGAACAATATGTTCATTGGCAATATTTTCTTCTAAATCAAGAATACTTCCTTCTTCATTTTCATCAATTAATCCTTTTTTTTCTGCTTCTATTCTTACTTCTTCTAGTTCAAATCTCTCACATTTATCAACCATCATTTGCCATTCTCCTTCTCGTTTTTCCATGCTTCCTTCCACTTTTAAAAAAGCATCTCCTTCTAAACATTCCGATAATTTTGCATAGCTTTTAGGAAAAAATACAAGATCTAATTTTCCAGATAAATCTTCTATGCAGGCAATTGCCATAGCATCTCCTTTTTTTGTGATAAGTCGTTTTACAAAAGTTAATAATCCTTGAGTTTTTCCAATTTTTTTAGGAGACCGACGAATAGCAGATGGCAACCGTTTTATAGGAGTTCGTGTTTTATTAAAATATGGTTTCATTCCTTGTAACGGATGTCCTGAAACATACATTCCCAATACTTTTTTTTCTAATAATAAAATATGAGCAAATGAATATTCTGGTTCATCTCCTAAATCTAAACTGGCAGATTCTACTTCTACACCAAAACTTCCAAATAAATCATCTTGTCCTGCAGAAACTTGAGTTTTTGTATCTTTCGTAAATTGTAAAACTTTTTCTACATTCTCTAAAATATTTTCTGTTCGTTCCAATCGTTTCAATGCACCTGCTTTTGCAAGAGCTTCAAGAGATTTTTTATTAATAACTTTTGGTCCACATTTTTCTAGAAAATCTGCAAAATTTTCAAACTTTCCATTACTTCCATTTTTTGCATCAATCAATCCTTGCACAACACTATCTCCAATTCCTTTAATCGCATTTAAACCAAATCTGATAGTATTATCATCAATAACAGAAAAACTAAAATCACTTTCTTCAACCGATGGCGGTAAAACATTTATTCCTAAATTTCTACATTCTTCAATATCTAAAATAACTCTATCGGTATTTTCTGCATCACTTATCAGCAATGCATTCATAAATTCTATAGGATATCGAGACTTAAGATATGCTGTTTGGTATGCAATCATTGCATAACATGCGGCATGAGATTTATTAAATCCATATCCTGCAAAAGGGACAATTACTTCATCATAAATATGTTCTGCCAATTCTTTTTTATGTCCAAGATTTTGAGCTCCTTCAATAAATTTTGTTCGTTGTGCTTCCATTTCACTTGCAATTTTTTTCCCAATCGCTCGTCGTAATAAATCGGCACCACCCAAAGTAAATCCTCCAAAAACTTTTGCTATTTCCAAAATTTGTTCTTGATAAATAGCAATTCCAAAGGTTTCTTTTAAAACATTTTCAAGTGATGGATGCGGATATTTTACTTTTTTTGTTCCATGTTTTCCCCCAATATAATCAGGAATAAATTTCATCGGTCCTGGCCGATATAATGATACCATGGCAATAATATCTTCAAATTGAGAGGGTTTTAGTTCTTTTAAATATCTGGTCATTCCTGCTGATTCCAGCTGAAAAACTCCAGTTGTCAATCCATCAGTTAGCAGTTTAAAAGCTGCTTCATCGTCCATAGGAATTGTAGACAGATTTATTTCTATTCCATGACGATTTTTTATTATTTTTATAGCATTTTCCATTATGGAAAGATTTCTCAATCCTAAAAAATCCATTTTTAAAAGTCCTAGCATTTCCAACGGTTTTGCCTGAAATTGTGTTATGAGAATTTCATCATTTTTTGGTGCTGGTTGCATTGGACAATATCCAATAATCGGTTTAGGAGTAATCATCACGGCACATGCATGCACGGAAACATGACGAATATTTCCTTCAAGTTTTATTGCTGCTTTCCAAATTTCATTCCATTCTTCATTTTTTTCCAATGCTTCTTGCAATTCTGTCGATTCATCAAATGCACTTTGAAGTTTTGTTCCTGGTTTATCATTAATTAATTTTACAAATTCATTGGCTTCAGAAAATGGAAGAGCATAGGTTCTGGCAACATCTTTAATAGCTGCTCGTGCTGCCATTGTTCCAAAGGTACACACTCGTGCTACTTGTTCTTTTCCATATTTATCTGTTACATATTGAATAACTCGTGCAAGCCCCGTATCGGCAAAATCGATATCGATATCTGGCATGCTCACTCGTTCAGGATTTAAAAATCGTTCAAAAAGAAGTCCATATTTCAACGGATCTAAATCGGTGATTTCTAATAAATATGCAACAATAGCTCCTGCTGCAGATCCACGACCTGGTCCCACAGGAATATCATGATTTTTTGCCCATTGAACAAAATCTCCTACAATAATAAAATAGGCATTAAATCCCATATCGTTTATTATTTTTAGTTCAAAAGTAAGACGATCCATTACTTCTTTATATTCTTCTTCATTTAAAGTTGTTTCATCTCTTCGAACAGGGGAATTATCAACCTCTTCCATAGATTGATTAAAATTTTCATCACCCAAAGGTTTCCCTCTATATTTCCCTCCATATCGTTTTCTTACTCCTTCTTCACATAAAAACTGTAACAGATGAAATTCACTATCGAAATTTTTTGGAACTTCCCATTCAGGAATTAAGTTCACACCAAAAGTAAATTCATAACTACATCGTTTTGCAATTTTTCCAGAATTTGAAACATATTCTAGATGTTCAGAAAAATAATTATTCATCTGTTCTTCTGTCCAAAAAGAGAGATCATGTTCTCTAAAAGAAATTCTATCGGCATCATGTTTTTGCAAACTATATTGCATGCAAATGAGGGTATCATGAATCTCATTATCTTCTGCTTCTAAATATCGAATATCATTTGTAGCAACACCATTAAGATTATTTTTTGCTATAAATTCATTAAAATTTTTTTGATATATTCTTTCATTTTCTGCATTTGGTCTTGGGCATGTTTCAATAAACAAATTTTCTGATGAAAAAATTTCTTGATATATTTCAATTTTTTCTTTTGCCTGATCCAAATCTCCTGTTTCAAGATATGGAGTAATAATTCCTTGGTTTCGTGGAATAATTGCTATGATATTTTTTGAAAATTTTTGTAAACTTTCTTTATCAATTCGTGGGATATAATAAAATCCTTCGGAAAATGCAAGAGTTACCAGTTGTAATAAATTTTCATATCCTTCATTATTTTCTGCCAATAACACAATTCGTTCTCGTTTTGAATCTACTCCTGCCTCTTTATCAAACCGACTTCGTGGTGCTATAAACATTTCACACCCTAAAATAGGTTTTATTCCAATACTTTTACATTCTTTATAAAACTCAATAGCTCCATGCATATTACTTCTATCGGTAAGAGCAATATATTCTTGTCCGAGTTCTTTTGCTTTTTTGGCAAGTTCTCCTACTTTTGGAAGAGAATCTAAAAATGAATAATCGGAATGAGTATGAAGATGAGTAAACATAAAAATGAAAAAATATTATGAGAAATAATAAATAAAAAAAATTATTTTCCTTTAGCAAATTCATACAACATTCGCACATGCATTCCTGTTGCTAGTCCTTTTTTTTCATCAAAAGAAGAATATGCAATATCGAGATGAGCCCATGGAGTATCTTTATTTACAAAATGTTGAAGGAATAAAGCAGCTTGAATTGTTCCTGCTTTAAATCCATATGCAGCATTTACTAAATCTGCAATTTTAGAATGAATCATTTTTTCATATCGAGCATGCAATGGAAGTCTCCAAATATATTCATCAGTTTTTTGTGATGCGGTTTCAAGATCAGAAAATAATTTTTCTTCATTACTAAAGGCTGCACCAATATCTTCTCCAACTGCATATGCACATGCACCAGTAAGGGTAGCCGCATCAATAATACATTGTGGTTTATATTTTTTTTCTACATAATATAATGCATCACCCAATAACAATCGCCCTTCGGCATCGGTATTGGTGATTTCAATAGTTTTTCCATTCATCATTGTTACAATATCATCTGGTTTATATGCATTTTTCCCAATCGCATTTTCTGCAAGAGGAATAACTGCTACAATATTTTTTTTCAGTTTTGAAGCTGTCATAGCATATATAGCACCGATGATAGTGGCAGCACCTCCTAAATCTTTTTTCATTCCTTTCATTGCAATTGCAGGTTTGAGAGAAAGTCCTCCAGTATCATATGTTACTCCTTTCCCAACAAATGCGAGAGGGCTATCATCTTTTTTTCCTGCAAAATATTCTATGATGAGAAAACGAGATTCTTCATTTGTTTCTTGTCCTACTGCTAAAATTCCTCCTGCTCCCAATTTTTTCAATTCTTTTTCTTTGATTGATGAAATTTTTACATTTTTTATATCAGCAAATTTTTCTCGTGTAAAATTTTCTACAAATTCAGGAGTTGCAACCGATGGGGGAATATTGATAATATCTTTTGTTATTTGTACTCCTGTTGTCCAGTTTTCTCGTTCATTGGTTTTTGTTTCTAAAAGAGCATTATTTTTTTCTGATGAAATAACAATTTTTTTTATTTGAATATTTTGTTCAGGATTTTTTTCATCAGATTCTTTTTTCAATGCTCCTTTATATGTTTCAAATGAATATTGTCCTAAATATATTCCGTCTATAAATGCTTGAAATTGTTCAGGTTTTTTATAAAACGATCCTTTGACAACAAAAATATTTTCATAATTATATTGCTTTGCAAGAGGAATTATTTTTTCTCCTGCTTTTCGAGCATCGAAATTATCAATTTTTTCTGAATATAACACAATGAGAACAAGTCCATCATTTGTATACACAGGAAGTACTCCTGAGTTTGGGATATTTTTTTGTAGTGTTATTTTTACAGCTTTTTTTTGTTTTGCTGTCAATTCTTTAAATAATATACGAGATGTAATTAAAAAATCTTTTTTAAAGATAGGGAGAATGATTACTGATTCTTTTGCAGGTGTTTCTGAAAAATGTATCATGAAAAAAATATAATGTAATAAGTAATATAAGAATTCATATAAGAAAAACTTATATAAGAGAAACTCATGTAATAAAAACTCATGTAATAAAAGAGAGTAAAAAAATAATATCATTTTTTTACTCTCTTTTTCAATTTGATTTTATAAATTTTTAATTATACATCAACCTCTGCTTTTGCTGCATTTTCTTGAATAAACTTTCTTCGAGGTAATACCTCAGGTCCCATAAGAGTATCAAAAATTTTATCTGCTTTTTCTGCATCGGCAATAGAAACAGAAAACATTGTTCGTTGTTCCGGATCCATTGTTGTTTCCCATAATTGTTCGGGGTTCATTTCCCCAAGCCCTTTATATCGCTGTACTCCAATTTTAGGAATTTTTTTCTTGTTCTCATCAGCTTCATCTCCATGAAGAGCATTATCACTGCTATTCTCATCTTCTGGACTTTCTATTACTCCTCCCATTTCCAATATAATCGCATCTTTTTCTTCATCAGAATATGCATATCTATATTGTTTTCCTTTTGTGAGTTTGAAAAGTGGGGGATTTGCAATGTATAAAAATCCTCCTTCTATCACGGCTTTAAAATATCTAAAGAATAAGGTCATTATCAGTGTTCGAATATGTAATCCATCAACATCGGCATCGGTCATGACAACAATTTTATGATATCGAAGTTTTTCAATATTAAAGGTTTCTCCAATTCCAATTCCCAAAGCAACAATAATACTTCTCACTTCTTTATTTGCCAAAATTTTATCTAATCGAGCCTGTTCCGTATTCAAAATTTTCCCTTTTAAAGGAAGAATGGCTTGTGTTTCTCTGTTTCGTCCTTGTTTTGCAGAACCACCGGCAGAATCTCCCTCGACAATAAAAATTTCTGAAATAGACGGGTCTTTCGATGAACAATCTGCCAATTTACCAGGGAGAGTTAACCCCTCCAATGCTCCTTTTCGAATTACCGTATCTCGTGCGGCTCGTGCAGCGAGACGAGCTCGTGCAGCAAGAAGAGATTTTCCAATTATTTTTTTTGCTTCATTTGGATTTTCTTCCATATATGTTGCAAAAGCTTTTCCAAATGCACGATTTACAATTGGTCTCACTTCTCTGTTTCCAAGTTTAGATTTTGTTTGTCCTTCAAATTGAGGTTCTGGAACTTTAACTGATATAATAGCAGTCATTCCTTCTTTTACATCATCGGCTGTAAGATTATCTTCTTTTTCTTTCAACAATCCTTTATCTCGAGCATATGCATTTATTGTTCGAGTGAGTGCCATTCTAAAACCTGCAAGATGAGTTCCACCTTCATGAGTATTTATATTATTTGTAAACGTAAGAATATTATCACTATATCCTTCTGTATATTGTAATGCTACTTCAACAGAAACTTCTTCTTCTGTTTCATCAACAGAAATTATTTCACAAATAGAGTTTTTTTGTTCATTTAAATGTCGAACATATGCAGAAACTCCACCTTCAAAATAAAATCTATATTTTGAAAGTCCAACATCTTTTCGTTTATCAACAATAGAAAGTTCTATTCCTTTTGTTAAATATGCTTGCTGACGAATTCGAGTATAAATAGTCTCTAAATCCATTTCAATGCTTTCAAAAATAGTAGCATCTGGATAATATGTTATTTGTGTTCCTGTTTTTTTCGTTTTTCCTGTTTCATGAATTTCTTCATTTGGTTTCCCAATAGTATAGCTCTGTTCCCAAACTTTTCCATCACGAAAAACTTTTGCTTCAAGTCTTGTAGATAATGCATTTACAACACTTGATCCTACTCCATGCAATCCTCCAGAAACTTTATATCCTCCTCCTCCAAATTTCCCACCAGCATGCAATACTGTTAATACAGTTTCTAGTGCAGATTTTCCTGTTTTGCTATGTTTATCAACAGGAATCCCTCGTCCATTATCTAAAACTTGAATTCCTCCATCATCAAGCAATGTTATTGTAATAGAATCACAATAACCAGCCATTGCTTCATCGATAGAATTATCGACAATTTCCCATAATAAATGATGTAATCCTCTTACATCTGTAGTTCCGATATACATTCCTGGTCGTTTTCGTACCGCTTCAAGTCCTTCTAAGACTTGAATATTATCAGCTGAATAATTTTGATCACTCATGTAATTTTATAATGAAATATTATACTTTTTTTTTCTTATAAACACTGTATCAAAGTTTTATCTGAATGAAAATAAAAAATTTGATACAATGTTTTTTGTTTGATAGAGTTTTGTGTATATATTAAAATATTAAAAAATTATAATTATGAAAACACTTGTTTATTTGGGATTTGGTGCAAGTGAGGGGGAACAAGAAGAAAAAGAAAATATTATTCTTGAAAGTTTTGAAGATGTGAAAACATGGGGAGATAATGCAAAAATTTCTTCATTCTATTATTCTGCACCATGGGGAGGAGTTGCAAAAAATAATTTTGTAAATGCAGTCTGCTATCTTGAAACAGAATTGAGTCCAGAAAAATTATTAGAAAAAATTCATCAGGTAGAAAAAAAATTTGGACGAGTACGAAAAAAAAAATGGGGAGATAGAACACTCGATATAGATATTTTGTTATATGGAAAAGAAAAAATTGATACCAAAACATTAAAAATCCCACATATATATATGTGGGAAAGAGACTTTGTTTTTGAACCATTAAAAAGTTTAGTGGGAGAAAAAGAGTTTCAAAAACTACAACAGATATAATTTTTTTTACAATTTTTTAGCTTCGTTTCATCATTTCCAGCATAGAGTTTTGGGCTGCATCAAAGATTTTTTCATCAATATTTATCTCATAGGTATCATTCAATAAACTCGATTTAATATTTTCTAGTGTTATTTGTTTCATATTTATACAGCTTCCCATTAAAGAAATAATTTCTTGATTTGGAAATTCTGCTTGCAGTCTGTGAGTCATTCCAACTTCTGTTCCGATGAGAAAAGTTTTTATATCTGGGTGTTGTGCAATATATTTTGCCATTCCTCCAGTTCCGCATATATGATCGGCAAGTTTTGTTACTCTTTCAGGTGTTTCTGGATGAATAATAGAAAGAGAGTTTGGATATTTCTCTTTCATTTCTTTTAGATATTGTGGGGAAAGTTGGGTATGAACATGACAAAATCCTTGCCATGGAATGAGAGTTTTTTTTGTTTGAGATTGTACATATTCACAAAGATGTTTGTCTGGTGCAAAAATAAGAGTATCTTCTTCAAAACTTTCTACTACTTTTACAGCATTTGATGAAGTGAGTGTTGAATTTGATAATGCTTTTACTGCTGCTGTCGTATTCATATATACAACAACTGGAGCATTTGGATGTTTATTTTTCAATCGTTGAAGTCCAATAGCATTTACGGTATCTGCCATAAAACATCCAGCAGCAAGAGAGGGGAGCAACACTTTTTTTGATGGATTTAAGAGTTTCGCTGCTTCTGCCATGAAATGGACTCCTGCAAAAACAATAGTTTCACATTCCATTTCTTGTGCTGCTTTCGATAATTCAAAACTATCTCCCACACTATCTGCTACTTCAAAAATTTCTGGTAGCATATAATTATGCGCTAAAATTATCGCATTTTTTTCTTTTTTCAATTCATTAATTTCTGCTATAAGTTTTGTGTAATCTTGCACAAAAAAAAGGGGTAAAATTTATTTCACAAACTCGTCCCAACTTGTCATTGGTAAATCGCTTCCTTTGGGATATTTTTCAAGAGCATTCACAATAAGTTTTGCTATTTGAATATTGGTTACCAAAGAAACATTTCCATCAATAGCAGCTCGACGAAAACTGTATCCTTTTGTTTTATTTTCATGAGCATAGTTTCGTGGAATATTGATGAGAAGATCTGAATTTTGAATTTCTTCCAAAACATTATTTTCAGAAATAGAGACAATATTTACTCCTTCATCAATAAAAAAATCTGCAGTTCCTTTTGTTCCCTTTAAAACAAATCCTTGTTCAATAAGTTTTTTTGCATATGATACAAAAATTGCTTTATCTTCAGTGTTTCCAATAGAAAGAAAAATGTTTTTTTCTGGAATTGTAAAGCCTGTAGAAATCATAGATTTCAAAAATGCTTCTTCTAAATTATCTCCAAAACATGCAACTTCTCCTGTAGAAGACATTTCAACAGAAAGTACCGGATCTGCTCCTCTTAATCGAGAAAAAGAAAATTGAGGAGCTTTTACTCCAACATAATCTAAATCGAGAGTATTATATTTAGGAAAAGAAATTTCTTTTCCTTCTTGTTTTGCTATAGAAGCCTGTGTTGCAATATCTATAAAATTGTTTCCTGTTACTTTTGAAACAAACGGAAAACTTCGAGATGCTCGTAAATTTAATTCAATAACTTTTATTTCATTGTTTTTTGCAAGAAATTGCATATTGAACGGACCTGTAATATCCAATTTTTTTGCTAATTGCTTTGCCACTGTTTTAATTCTTCGCACTGTTTCCAAATATGTTTTTTGTGGAGGAAGTACTATGGTTGCATCTCCAGAATGTACTCCTGCATTTTCTACATGTTCAGAAATAGCATAAATAACAATTTCTCCTTTCGATGCTACCGCATCAATTTCAATTTCTCTTGCTCCAATTTCAAATTTTGAAACAACAACAGGTGCTTCTGTTGATATTTTAGAAGCTGTTCCCAAAAAATTTTCCAGTTCTTCTTTACTCCAAGCAACTGCCATTGCTGCTCCAGAAAGAACATATGAAGGACGAACAAGAAGAGGATACCCTTCTCGTTCTGTAAATTCTTCCAGTTCTGAAAGATCTACAAATTCTTTCCATTTTGGTTGATCTATTTCCAATTCATCCAATATTCCAGAAAAAACATGTCGAGATTCTGCATTATTAATATTTTTTAATTCTGTCCCAATAATTGTAACATCATATTTATCCAATTTATTTGCAAGATTATTTGGAATTTGTCCTCCTGTATATAACAGCATTCCATCTGGATTTTCTGCTTCATAAATATCCATTACTCGCTCTTCACTCAATTCATCAAAATAGAGTTTGTCACATGTATTATAATCGGTAGAAACGGTTTCTGGATTATAATTAATCATTACAGTTTTATATCCTTCTTTTTGTAAACTTTTTGCAGCATTTACACAGCCCCAGTCAAATTCAACCGATGAACCAATACAATATGGTCCAGATCCAATAATAATGGCTTTTTTTTCTTGAGACATAGAAAATATAAAAAAATATGAAAATATGAAATTTTTTCTTTCATTACTTTATCAGATTTGTTTTATAAAATAAAAGGAAATTTAAAAGAAAAATTTACAGAATTCTTTATTCTTCATGGACTTATCTCTTCAACACGCTCAGCACCCAATATGTTCAGCACTTTGCCAATATTAACATTTGCTTAATACATTTCATTTTCATTTGGAAAACTTTCATCTTGTACCGATGAAATATATTGTTCAATTGCATTTTTTTCATATTCATACGCATTTCCAAATCGTCGTAAAAATTTTGGTTGAAATTTCTCATCAGTTCGCCCTACAACATCATCAAAAACTAAAACTTGAGCATTTACATCTTTTCCAGCACCAATACCAATAATATCTCCAGAAAATATTTCTTGTGCTTTTTTTGCAAGAGAAGATGGAACGCATTCTAAAACAATTTTTTTAATTCCAATCGCATCAAAAGATTTTATTGTTTTTAAAATTTCATCAGCTTCCTTTTTTTCTTTTCCATGCACTTTCCATTCTGATGTTTGAGGAGTTAAACCAAGATGTCCGACAATTTCAAATCCTCTTGCTTGCAATGTCATGAAAATAGAAAGAAGTTCTATTCCTCCTTCCAGTTTAAATATTTTTCCTCCTGCATTTGCAAACGTTTCTGCTGTTTCTATCGCTATCAGAATATTTTCTGTTGTTCCAAATGGAAAATCTATAACAATATCAGAATTTGGAGCTCCTTTTTTAACCGCTTCAAAATGCCGTAGCATCATTTCTGTTGTAACTTTTTTAGTATTTTCATGTCCATAAACAGTCATTCCTAAACTATCTCCCAATAATATTGTATCAATTTTAGCCTGCTCTGCTATGCGTGCAGAAAAAAAATCGTATGCCGTTACCCAAGTTTTTTTCATCAGAATAATATAAATAAAGTCTTTCAATAAAACCTTTCTAAAGCCTTTTTTATTCTTTCATATATAAAAAACAAAAAACATTGACTTTATGTCTTGAATTGTTTTATAGTAATCTCTATCGTTACTCTATTTAACATCTTCTCTTTTATGAAAA
>CAMZLA010000002.1 GCA_947311665.1 uncultured Candidatus Altimarinota bacterium
GCAAGGTAACTCGCTGAATTGGTTATGTTTTCTGCAACTCGCGTTGCTTCCAGTTCTGCTTCTGTTGGAACTCTGAAGCCTGCTGGACATATTCCTGTTCCATCGGCTTTTGACCAAAAGGCTGTTCGAAGAGATCCATCACTATCGGTCGTTGTCCAGTCATATGGAGAAGTACCATTTGTAATAAATAAGTTATTAAGAGGCGTCAAACTTGAAGAAAGTGTTGAAGTGATTCCATATTTACTCGTACATGTCGTTCCATCCGTACAACTCATCAATTCATGACCATCAGCTGGTCGTCCCCATTGGAACAATGAACCGTATGCCAAATGATCATCTTCTGTTGTGGCTTGTTGTGTTGGGTTAAAGTTAGCTGAGTGCACATCATTATACTCTGCTCCAAGGTTATTATTAAGATATGTTGTTCCATCTGCTGCTACGACTGGCATATATAAGAAATCATGTTCGCCGTCTCCAAAATTTGCATCTGGGATACCTGGAACGGCTTGCAGTTTCACTGGTGCGGTATTTGTTCCGTCTAGGGCAATTGTAAATTCTGCCAGTGTTAGCCAATTGGCTTCTTGGTAGTTTTGGTCGATATCTAGTTTTTTTGCATTTAAATCGGCTGTTTCAGACACCATTGTCGCTGTAATTGTTCCTGTTCCCACTGCAAGGGTTTGTGCTGGGTAAGAAAGCGTTACATCTCTCGATTGTCCATCTTCTGTGTTTGCTGCTGCAACAGTTACTGTTTGGCTAAACGCTGGAAGATTTACAGAACTTCCGGTTACTTCATAGGCAAGAGAAAGGGTTTTTCCTGTTGTTGTCAATGTTCCTTGCACATCTACCAGAGGGTCTGTTGTTCCATCTGGGGCAGAAATTGGAATATAATTATCATCATACACCGATGCGAGGATTGTATTATTTGGGGCGGCAATCGTTATTCCTGATGGTAATGGATCTGGTCCTGTTACATCATCTGAAGAATCGAGAGGGTTTCTTCCTGCAGAAATCTCACTTCCGTCTTCTTCTCCTCCTCCATCCGTATCGGCGAGGTTTGGGTTTGTTCCTGCTATAAATTCTTGCAGGTTTGTTGCTCCGTCCGAATCAAGATCGGCTGTTGGGTCACAGTCTCCTCCGGTAGAAGAACAATTGGTTGTTTCCCAACTATCATCTATTCCGTCTCCGTCTTGGTCTGGGTTCAGAAGTGCTAGTTCATCTGAAAGATTTTTACAAATTTTGACTCCCACAGAATCGAAACCTTGTAAAAAATTTCCGGCTCCACAGTCTTGAGTTGTTCGTTCATCAAGAATAACTACCGATGACGATAAATCGTTTATATCTGAGGCTTGAAGAATATCTCCATTACTGATATTTGGAACAGAAGGAATCGCAGTTATTGCTGCAGAGGCTATCCCTGCGACAACAAAACCTCCCACAAGCAATGGTCCTGAATATTTTTTGAGATATTGGTTCATATGTATATTGGTTAAAAAATATGTATATATCTGTCTTTTTTTATTCTGTGAGTTTTTTGACTTCTAGATTACATTGGTCAATGTTTCATTATTGCGCTTCTTCACAACAATTCATATAAGTATATCATTGGTACTGGAATCTGTAAAGTGTTTTTTTCTTTTTTATGAACATATTCATAAAAAAACAGAGCATTACAAAAATTGTAATACTCTGTTTTCTTTAAAATAATTTCTATTCTATTTTCTTTATGAAATTTTTCGTCTATAAATAATTACTCCAGCAAAGAAGAGAAATAATCCAATTGGAATTATTGGCATTTCTAAACCTGTTTGAACAAGTCGTACTGGACCAATAAGTGATGCTATATGTTTTTTAGGAATATATTTTGGTGAAATATTTGCTTGCTCATGAGCCAACACTTTTATTTGTACAGAAGCCTGTTTTTTCATCTCTATTGTTTGAGAGCCTGCTTTCAAAATATTTGTAATAGTTGTTCCAGCAAGAACATGAGATTTTACTTTCATTTTTACTGTTGCAGTAAAGACATCTCCTTGAGGTAAAAATTTTCGTTTAAATTTCAAAGTTTCTGGATCAACCAATTTCTTTGCAGAATTTCCTACTGGTTCTAAATATTCTTTAGGGAAAATATCGAAAAGCATTACATTTTTCAAATCTTGCTCTCCTGTATTTTTTATAGAAATAGTAAATTCTATTTCATCTCCTGCATATACTTCTGATTTATTTGAACTTTTTGTAAGCCGATATTGTTCTGATGTTGAACGAGAAATTTCTGATGTTGAAATAATTGGTTTTGGTGTAAGAGTTGGTTTTGCAATTTCTCCTGCTTGAAGATAAATAACATCATTTTTCCCAACTCCTATCGAAGATTTTAGTTTTGGACATCTATAATCTGCTTCATAACTTACTATAGAAAAATTTGAAGTTCCTGTCCCCGATTGTCCTGCAATTATTTGAGCATCGAAAGTAAATGTCTTTACTCCATTAGCAGAAATTTTATCTTCTATAAAGAATTTTCCTAATTTCAATTCTGCTCCTTCTATATTTGAAATAGATGATTGACTCAGACCATTTGTCGATTTAAATATATTTTCTATTGTTGTTTTTTCTGAATATACAGTTCCTTTATTTAAAATAATAACTTTATATTTCACAGAATTTCCAGCATTTTGTAGATGCAAATTCTGCTAAAGCTGCTGCAATGATTTCTAAAAATGCTGGAAATTCTGTGAAATATAAAGTTATTA
>CAMZLA010000003.1 GCA_947311665.1 uncultured Candidatus Altimarinota bacterium
AAATGCGTATGCTCTTTTTGAAACAGGGGATATTCAAAAAATTGAAGTGGGGACAATGAAAGGATTACAGAAAATTCATCATTATCTTTTTGAAGATTTATATGATTTTGCAGGAGAAATACGAGAAAAAAATATTTCTAAGGGAGGATTTCGATTTGCGAATGCTTTATATTTAAAAGAAATTTTGCCAAAGATTGAAGAAATGCCAGAAAATTCTTTTGCAGAAATAATTGCAAAATATGTTGAGATGAATATTGCTCATCCTTTTGAAGAAGGGAATGGAAGGTCTATGCGAATATGGTTAGATCTGATTTTGAAAAAGAATCTGAAAAAAATGGTGCATTGGGCAAATGTAGATAAAGCACTTTATTTTCAGGCAATGGAAAGAAGTCCTATAAACGATTTAGAATTGAGAACTTTGTTATTTGAGAATCTGACTGCTGATATTGAAAATCGAGAAATTATTTTTAAAGGTATTGAACAGTCTTATTACTATGAAGAAGTATGATTTTTTTTATTATAATAACAAGGTAACCACAAGGATACCCCCCTACGGAAAAACAAAATAATAAAATCATTTCATAAAATAAAAAAATGAAAAAACTCCTCCTCTCCATAATTCTCCTCCCTATCCTCATCATCACAGGATACTTTTTCTATACCCAAAGCTCTGAGAAAAAATTTTTCAAAGAAACTTATATTCCAACCCATTCACTAGAAATTTCTGCTTATAGCCAAATTGGTATAGTAACGAGTTATGATAGAAGTAATAGATATTATGCAGGTGGAAATCCACCAAGTAATACTGGAGTGTGTAGTGATGTGATAACTCGTGCATTACTGGATAATGGATACAATCTGCAAGAAAAAATTTTTGCGGATATAAAAAACTTTCCTGAAAAATATTCAGATATTCCTGATAAAAATATAAATCATCGACGAGTAAAAAATCTTAAAATATTTTTTGAAAGAAATTTCATTTCACTACCAAAAGAAGTGAATACAAATACTATAGATACTTGGCAAGCAGGAGATATTGTTACTTATGAACAGGTACCTGGAAGACTTTGGCATGTAGGAATTGTAAGTGGGCAAAAAAATTCTCATGGTATTCCTATGTTAATTGATAATCATGGATATGGAACACAAGTACGAATATCTATAACAGATTGGGAGTCAAAAATTTCTGGGCATTTTAGAATTCAAAAAAAATTGATACTTAAATAATAATAATAATTTTTCTAATTATAAATAATAATACAATTTGATACATTTATTAAAAAACAATGCAAAAAATTCCAGAAAAAAAACAAAAGGAAATTGAAAAAATGGTTGAAAATTTTTTTATTCCAGAAACACCTGCACTTTCTCGACGATTTCCATTTTTAATTCCTCTTATTTTATTGGTGCGCCGATCGAAAAAACTCATACAAAATTTTTTTAATACAAATCTTTCACAAGAAAAAAACGAAAAATTATTTCCCTATACGGTTGCTCGACATCAGTCTGTTTTACGGCGGACTTTGGGAACTTCTGATATGCGATTGCAAGAACAAAAAGTGGTGAATTTAACGGTTGCATCTCAAAAACTTCATGGGGTAATTATTCCTCCAGAAAAAACTTTTTCTTTTTGGGATATTATAGGAAACCCCTCACGAAAAAATGGGTATGTAAATGGAATGCTACTATCGAATGGAAAAGTAATTGAAGGAGTAGGTGGGGGATTATGTCAAATGTCTAATTTTTTATGCTGGATTTTTCTGCATACCGATATAGAAATTGTAGAACGACATCATCATTCACGAGATGTTTTTCCTGATTCTGGTCGTGTTTTACCGTTTGGGAGTGGGGCAACAAATTTTTATAATTTAATGGATTTAAAGATAAAAAATATTTCTTCGTCTCCACTTCAGATTTCTTTAGAAATTACAGAAAAATATTTGAAAGGAAAAATCCTTTCATCTCATCCGAGTAAATATGTGTTTTCTGTGTATGAAAAATATCATTGTTTTGTGAAAAAAAATAAAAAATATTTTCGCTATAATGAAATTTGGAGAAAAAAAATGACCAAAGGAGAAAATGGAAAAAAGGGAGTTTTTGTTTCTGATGAAAAAATATTTACGAATTGTGCACCAGTTTTTTATGATATAACAGATGAATATATAGAAAAAAATCAGTATATATTGATAGATATGGATAAAAAATAATCACAGGGCGACCACAAGGGTACGCCCCTACGGGAAAAATGATTTTTTATTTTTATTGTAAAAGATAGAGAATAAAGAAATACAAAAAATAAAAATAATTTAGAAATATATCATAGGAAATGTGTAGGGGCGAACCCTCGTGGTCGCCCAATCGGAGAAATTATTGGAGAGTTTAAATCGAAAACAACCAATGAATATATAAAAAAAGTACATGAAAAATTTTTAGAACCATTTGAAAAACGCATTTGGCAAAGAAATTTTCATGAACATATTATTAGAAACGAACAATCTCTCGAAAAAATTCAAGAGTATATTCGCTATAATCCGTTGAATTGGGGAAGTGATAAATTTTTTAATTGATGATACAATAACAAGGGCGACCACAAGGGTACGCCCCTACGGAAAACTAAAAATATCTAAAACACTATCATCAATATAAATTTTTTTCTTATGAAAAAACTCCCAAAAACAAGGCTTCAAATGCGTATGCTCTTTTTGAAACAGGGGATATTCAAAAAATTGAAGTGGGGACAATGAAAGGATTACAGAAAATTCATCATTATCTTTTTGAAGATTTATATGATTTTGCAGGAGAAATACGAGAAAAAAATATTTCTAA
>CAMZLA010000004.1 GCA_947311665.1 uncultured Candidatus Altimarinota bacterium
GGTATACTAGGAGTATCAGGAGTATCAGGAGTATCAGGAGTATCAGCGAGACACGGTATAATATATTCTGGTGGACACCCTTCATCTCCGGGAGCAGCCAGAACTGGATCATCATCTTGATTAAAAGATACACCAGGAATATCAGAAAGACCAGGAATAGTGTTTTGAATTTTTGCATTCGTATCACCTTGTTGATCATTTAGTGTACTTGCTTCGGACTTAGTTAAATATAGTCCTCCTGCTGCTGCTAGTACTAGTCCTCCCGCTGTCAAAAAAAAACCTCTTCCATCTTTTATTTCTTGTGGTGATTTTTGTGTTATATTTTCTTCTAACAGACTTTCCCCTTCTTTCATATAAAAATAATTAAATAATAAAAACTCATTCTTCAATGAGAAACAACTCTAAACAATGTATATACATACTGTCAAGCTATTTTTAGAAAAAAAAGGGCGACCACAAGGGTTCGCCCCTACAATAAAATATATTTTTTTTACTTTTAAAAAATTCATTCTTCAATAAGAAACAACTCTAAACAATATATATCCACACTGTCAAGTTGTTTTTAGAAAAAGAAACAACTTCTCTCTTTTCATCAGTGTTTTTTTGATATAGTATATTATGAAAAAATTTAATTTTTATTTATGCAAAGAACACATACGCTTGGAGAATTGAGAAAAATAGATTCTGGAAAAGAAGTTATCTTGTCTGGTTGGACATATCATCGACGAGACCATGGAGGAATTATTTTCATCGATTTGCGAGATAGATATGGAATAACACAATTGGTATTTGACCCAGAAACAAACCCTGATGCTCATGCAAAAGCAGAACATATTCGTTCTGAATGGGTTTTAAAAATAACAGGAAAAGTACGACCTCGAGGAGAAGGACTCGAAAATCCAAAAATGAAAACAGGAGAAATTGAAGTACTGGTAACAGAACTTGAAATTTTGAATGAAGCAAAAACTCCTCCTTTTGAAATTGCAACAGAAAAAGATGTGCGAGAAGATTTACGATTGGAATATCGATATTTAGATTTGCGACGAGAAAAAATGCAAAGAAATATGAAACTGCGAAACGATATGAACCATGTCATCAGAAATTTTTTTCATGACCAAGATTTTTTAGAAATAGAAACTCCAATAATGGTAAAAGGAACTCCTGAAGGTTCTCGAGAATATCTCGTTCCTTCTCGATTGCATGCAGGAGATTTCTATGTGTTACCACAAAGCCCTCAACAATTAAAACAATTGTGCATGGTGGGAGGAATAGATAAATATTATCAAATAGCCCGATGTTTCCGAGATGAAGATTTGCGAGGAGATAGACAACCAGAATTTACTCAACTCGATTTAGAAATGAGTTTCATAGACCAAAAAGATGTTATTACTGTTGTAGAAGACATGCTTCATCAGCTCACCGAACAATGTGCACCACAAAAAGAATGGAAAAAATATTTAGTAAATGGACGATTTCCACAACTCACATGGCAAACGGCTATGGAAAAATATGGAAGCGATAAACCAGATTTACGATTTGGAATGGAATTTGTAAATTTTTCAGAAGAAGCAAAAACTTCAGGATTTGGAATTTTTGAAAAATCAGAATTTTTATTTGCAGTAAAAGCAGAAAAAAAACATGGAGAACTTTCTCGAAAAGATATAGACACGCTTACAAAACTCGCCCAACAAAACGGTGCAGGTGGTCTTGCATGGCTGAGAGTGGGAGAAGAAAGTGGTCCTGTTGCAAAAAACTCAACCGATGAATTTTTACAACAAATAGAACAAAAAACACAAGCTGTTGCAGGAGATATTATATTTTTTGGAGCTGGAGAATTTATTCAAGCAACAGAACCATTAGGAGCGGTTCGATCGGAATTGGGGAATAGGTTTGGATTGAAAAATGAAAATGAATTTTCTTTTGCTTGGATTGTCGATTTTCCAATGTTCGAGAAAAAAGAAGATGGTTCTATTCAAGCCGCACATCATCCATTTACTCAACCAAACACAGAAGACATGCATCTTTTAGAAAGCGAACCTCTAAAAGTTCGGTCATATGCCTATGATGTTGTAATGAATGGAGTGGAATTGGGAGGAGGTTCTATTCGTATTCATGATCCAAAAATGCAAGCAAAAATGTTTGAAGTTTTAGGATTATCAGCCGATGAAACAGAAATGAAGTTTGGACATATCATCAAAGCCTTTCAATATGGATGTCCTCCACATGGAGGGTGTGCATTGGGAATAGATAGACTTGTTATGCTTTTTGCCGATGAAAAAACAATTCGTGAAGTGATTGCATTTCCAAAAGATCAAAATGCTCGTGATTTAATGCTGAGAAGTCCAGCACCAATGCCAGCAAAAGAACTCGCAGAACAAAATATTTGTGTGCTAGAAGATGAATAATATTTTTTCTGAAAAACAATTGAAAGAAGCAGATGCTTTTTATATTTCTAATAGAAAAAATATTGGATATCTCTCAGGGTTTTGGGGAAGTTTTGGAAGAATTATTTTGTGTAAAAGTAAAGAAAAAATAATTAAAATTTTAATTTCAGATTCTCGATATTCAGAAACTGCAAAAAAAATTTGTGAAGAAAAAAACTTTGAATATATTGAAATAACATCAAAAAAAGATTTTTGGATTACTCTTTGCAAAAAATATAATATTACAAGCCTTGGGATTGAGTCAGAAAAAATAACTCTGGCTCAATTTTCGAGCATGAAAAAAAGTTTTAAAAATATTACATTGATAGAAACAAAAGGAGTTGTAGAAAAAATGAGATTGATAAAAGACACACAAGAAATAGAATATTTGAGAAAGGCAGCAGAGATTGGAGATGAATGTTTGAAACAAACAGTAAAAAAATTTTCGGAAGGAATAACTGAAAAACAACTCGCATGGGTTTTTGAAAAACATGCCAAAGAAATATTTACAGTAGAAGATTTATCTTTTGATGTTATTGTTGCATTTGGAGAAAATTCTGCCATTGCTCACCATTCGCCAACAGATAAAAAACTAGAAAAAAACATGCCAATTCTCATCGATTGTGGAGTGAAATATAAAAATTATTGCAGTGATTTAACTCGATGTTTTTGGTTTGGTGAACAAGCAGGAAAAAAATTTGAAGAATGGAAAAAGATATATATAAAAGTTCATGAAGCTCAAAAGCTAGGAATTGAACAAATGAAAATTGGAGAAAAAATTTCATCAGCCGATGAAAAAGCCAGAAAATATTTTTCATCAGATGCCAAATATTTTATTCACACTTTTGGACATGGAGTAGGACTAGATATTCATGAATCTCCTGTTGTTTCAGAAAGAAACACAAAAGAAAATTTTGCAGAAAAAATGGTTATTACTGCCGAACCAGGGTTATATTTTTCTGGGAAATTTGGAATTAGAATAGAAGATTTATTGGTAATAACAAAAAAAGGAGCAAAATTTTTAAGCAATAGTAAATATTTTTTCTAAAAATTTACTAAAAATTTATAATGAGATATCATCATACCTTGCCCCCCAAAACCAAAAAAGAACTCCAATAAAAATAAAAACATCAGCAAAATTGAAGACTGGAAAAGAAAACCAAGGAGAATGAAAAAAAAGAAAATCTGTTACATTTTCAAAAACAATGCGTTCCCAAAAATTTCCAAATGCACCAGCCAAAAGAAAAGTTATTCCCCATTGTGTTTGAATGGAAAGATCATAAAAATATTTTCTTGCCCACCATAAAATTCCTATTAAGAAAAGAAAAGTCGTAAGCATTTGAGCCCAATATGGGAAAGGAAAAGAAAAGGCAATTCCCGTATTAAAATGTAAACTCAGACTAAAAAAAGAAGGAATAATTTCTATAGAATTTTCAACTAAAAAATATTTTGCTAGAAATTTTGTTATAAAATCTAAAAAAAAGAGAAGAAAAAATGCTGGAAGAAAAAAATGCATAATTTTTTTTAAATAATAAAAAAGAAGAGAAGAAACAGAAGAAACAGAAGAAACAGAAGAATAATAAGAGAAATAAGAGAAAATTATTACAAAATTATCTTCTATGATACCGAGAAAGAAACCGTTGTTTATTTCTTCTTTTTTTATATACCGATTGTGGACCATTTGCAGTAGAAATTCGTAACAATATTCCCATAGCAAAGAGAGTAATAAGCATAGAAGTTCCTCCATATGAAAGTAAAGGAAGTGTAATTCCTGTTAAAGGAAAAAGTCCTGTTACCACCATCATATTTATCAATGTTTGAGATGCAAACCAAGAAATAATTCCTATAGCAATAAGCATAGAAAATCTATCAGGAGCACGAGCTGCAATACGAATTCCTCGAAGAGTAATGAAGAGATATAATCCGATAATTAAAATCATTCCAAAAAAACCAATTTTTTCTCCAATAGCAGCAAAAATCATATCTCCTTGAATCTCTGGTAAAAACCCAAAACTTTCCGTTGAATCCGATGCTCCAAAAATCCCTCCATTTCCCAATGAAAGATGAGCTTGTTCTATCTGATAAATATCTTCTGCACTTGCCAATTCAGGATTGAGAAAAGTATCTACTCTTTTTTGAATATATTCAAATGAAGAATATGCAATAAAACCAATAAACGATAAAATTCCTGCTGAATAAATAAAATGTAAAATATGCCCTCCTGCAACCCAAAACATGGCAGAAGCAATTATTATTAAAATAAGAGTTGATCCGAAATCGGGCTGAAGCATCACGGGGAAAACAACAAACCCAACGAGTAATAAATATGGGAAAAATCCTGATGCAAAAGTACTCACCTCTTTTTTCTTTTTTTCCATCCACAATGCTCCATAGAGTGCCAATGCCAATTTCATTGCTTCTGATGGCTGAAAAAGACCAAAAACAGGAATAGACAACCAACTTTTAGCAGTAAACCCTCCTTGTGCAGGAAGAATAAGAACCACAACAAGCAAAATAAAACCGATAATAAAAGCTAATGGAGCAATCCGCCTCCAAAAAGAGATAGGAAAAAGAAATGCAATAACAAGCCCAAACAAAGCAATAAAAACATTTCTAATATGCAAGAGAAAAAACCTATCATTACAATTATTAAGCGAACAATATACATCTGCCCATTCTTTAGCTTTATCTGTTCTTTTACAAATACGCATTGCACTTTTTTGTTTTTCATCAGAAAGAGTTGCATAATGCGGAATTTGTTTTACACAATATGAAATAGTTGCAGAATTATGTTCTTTTTCTGAACTATTAAAAACACTCACCCAACTCATCATCCATACCCCAAAAAGAAGTAATAAAATTACTGCAAACAAAAGCCATTTATCTGTTTTAGAAAACATAAAATATTACAATAACTCTTCTTGAACTGTTTTTTTAGAAATTTTCAATATCCGTTTTCCTTTTTCATCAGTAAAACTTTCTGTTTCATACTCTGGATATTCTTGAAGAACAGTAAGATGAATAAGTCTTCTTTCTTGAGGACCAAGAAAAGGCATTATTTGTGGTTCGTGTATGCTTTCTATTTTCTCTATTTTTTTCTGTAAAATATCTTTTATTTTTTCTTCATTTTTCTTTTTATATCCATCAATATCAAATACAATAAAAATATCTCTATCAAAACCATTATTCCATAAAATAAGAGTAAGAAGTGTTTGCATTGCTGCAATATTTTGCCCTCTATACCCAATATATCGAGAAGTATTTTCTTGTGGAATAAGAGTAATCCAAATTCTATCATCTTGCTCTTCTACCTTGAGAAGAGAAAAAGGAATGGCAAGCGATTCTATAAATGCAACAGCTATCTCTTTAATTTTTACAGTATGCATACTGATGATATAAAATAATATATACACTTTCATCATACAAAAAATATTTATTTAATGCGAATGAAAAAATGTAAAATAGAATTTATAACAGATAAAAGAAATGAAGCCATGGCATATATGGTAACACCTCCAGAAATTGTAAAAACAACCCCTATTGTAAAAATTTCAGAGAAAAGATAAACATTGAGATAGAGCAAAAATATATTTATAACAGAAAGAAATAATCCAAAAGTAATAATTACAAGAGGCAAAGAAAGCAGAGAAAGCAATGGCTTAATAAGAAAATTTAAAAATCCCATCACAAACCCAACCGCTAAAAACCCCCAATTGGGAGTAATTTCAAATCTATCAATTCCTAAAAAATATTGAACAATCCATAATGCTGCAGCATTTATCAAAACAGTGAAAATTAAGCGTTTTATCATAAAAAAATAAATATAAACAATAAATATAAACAATAAGTATAAAAAAAATAAGAGAAAATTATAATTTTCTCTTATTCTATAATAAGTATTGTTTTTTTAAAATATTTTTTTATTCTCCTGCACTTAAGAAAAAAGAAAGAAGATATTGAAAAATAGCAAAAAGATTGAAATATAAATGATATGCTGCAGAAACAGCAGAGTCATAAGCACCATTTTTAATAGCTTGCACATCATATGATGTATAAGCAGAAAATAATACAACTCCAACTCCAGAAAGAATCATTCGCATTGTATCCCCTCCAATAAAAATATTTATTATGCTCGCAATGAATAAACCAAACATTGTCATCATTAAAAATTGCCCCATTCCCGATAAATCTTTTTTCGTTGTATATCCAAAGATTGCAGCTGCAAAAAATAATCCTCCAGCAGAAAGCAATGCTTGAATAACTGCCATCATCTGCCCTGTTGCATCTGCAAATGCAAGAGTAGGATAGAGAACAAGACCTGAAACAAATGCAAAAACATAGAGCATAGCAGGAACATGGCTAAATTTCCATTGTGCAAACATCAATCCCATAAATGCAATATGAACTGCATAATATGGAATTCCAACCCCTGCCAGTGTTTGCATAACGATTTCACCAGACCATGCACCAAGAGCAGCAACAAGAATAGCTAAACCAAAATATGCCCAGACTTTAGACATAAAAGTAGCTTTATCAGCTGCCGAGGTTGCGACAGTATTAAATTGAGGCATTGAATTCATAATGTAATGTAAAAAAATGGTATATAAAGTATGAAAAGTATAGAAAAGAATAAGAGAAAAAAGCAACTCTTTTTATATTTTCATGCTTTTATGCTTTATTTTCTTTTGTTTGAGAAGAAGCTTCAAAATCTCCAAACTCCCCCAATTTACTTGGAAGTTCCCCCTTATTTTGAGGGTTTGCATTAATTACTTCAAACTGTTCTTCCAGCTCTATTGCTGCATTTAAACA
>CAMZLA010000005.1 GCA_947311665.1 uncultured Candidatus Altimarinota bacterium
TACTTCTCGAATAGATTCCAGTGAATTGGCAGTGAAAAAAGCAGGAGAAAGGGCAAAGGGGGCAGTTTGTGCATCTGATGCATTTTTCCCATTTGCCGATGGTCCAGAATCTATTGCAAATGCTGGAATAACAGCAATTATCCAACCAGGAGGAAGCCGAAATGATGAAGAAGTAATTGCAAAATGTGATGAAATGGGAATTGCAATGGTCTTTACTGGAAATAGAAGTTTTCGACATTAAAAAATTTTTGAATGAAGAATTTTTGTATTTATGGAGAGATAGGAAGTGGAAAAAGTATTTTTTGTAAAAACATTATGAGAAATAAAAATATTTCTCATTCATTTCCTCGCCCTCTTTTTCATATAGAAATTGATGAAATAGTTCACTATTGGCATCATTTTTCTTTTATCAAAAAAAAATTATATAGAAATTGGAAAAAAGGTGGAATTTCTATTTTTTATGGAGGAAGTAAAAAAGGAAAAATAAAACGGAAAAAACATATTTTATTTTTTTCATCGAAACAGCAAAAAAAACGAGCATGGAATATTTTAGAACAACTTTTTCACCCTCTCATCACACAATTTATTGCTGAAACACAAAAAAAAACACGAAATAATAAAGGTTCTCTCCTTTGGGATATGGCATTGCCAGAAATATTTCCTCAAAATCATTCTGATGAAATAATTTTTATACATATTTCATCTAAATCATTATATGAAACACTTTTTTCATTGAAAAAATATAGAAATTTTTCTTATGAAAAAACTTTATTTTTTCTCAAGAAACAGAAAAGATATAAAAAATAAAACACTTTGACATGTTCAGTGTTTGAACTATACGCTCAGAGTCAAGATAGTAAGGTCAATGTTTGAATGAAAGTTATATACTTTTGCATATTTTTTTAATATTAAATTTTTATATTTGGAAAATATCATATCTTTACTGTACTATTCCATTACGATGAATTTTTAAATTTATTATATATATTTTATTCTTATAACAACATGAAAAACGCTTGGTTTTGGTTTAAATTTTTTATTTTAATGTCTTTTGCTGCAGGGGTTGGATTGTTTAGTTTGCCTGAAAATATTACAGAAAAATTACCAGAAAATATTCAAAAAGTTATTTCCAATAATCAAATGAAATTGGGAATAGATTTAGCAGGAGGAGCAAAACTTGAATATCTTGTAGATTTTGAAGAAGCAGAACAGAAAGCAAAAATGGCAACATCATCACCAGAAGAATTTGAAGCAACATTTAACAAAAAGGAAATTGCTAATGGAGTGGTGAAAACATTGAAAAAACGAATAGATCCAGATGGAACAAAAGAAGTAAATGTTTTCGCTTCTGAAAGAGGAGGAAATTGGTATGTTTCCATCGAACTTACAAAAGATATCGATACTCCAGAAAACAGAAAAAAATTGGAAAAAGTAACTTCTCTTGCTTTTAAAGAACCTTTATCTTCTGTGAAAGAAAAAAAAGAACTTGCTCAATCGTTGCTTTCATCGGCACAAGAAAAAAGTTTCGATGAAATTGCAAAACCAATTGTTATAGCAAAAGAAGGAAATGGATTAAATTTAGAAAAAGTATTTCTTGATGAACTTATTCCTGCTTTTAAAAATGAAGAACTTGCAAAAAAAGTTTTAAATTATTCTCCAACAGAAAAAGAAACATGGTATAATGAAGTAATAGAACTTGATAGCAATACTTTTGCATTGGTATATTTTGAAAATAAACTATCTCAAGAAGAAAGAACTCTGTCTTCATCAGAAAAAACTTTTACCGATGCGAAAAAAGAATTTTCATCAGAACTAAAAGAAAATATTGAAATTAAAGATTTACCAGAGTCTCTTTTGTCTCTTGCTGCAGAACTAAACGCAAATGAATGGAAACTTTCTGATGAAAATATTTTATTGGAAAAAACAAAATATGATGAAAAAAAAGGACAATATTTTTATTCTTATATAGATATTTCAACAAAAGATTCATCGGTTAGAGATAGATATAAACTGAAAGAAATTACAAAAACAGAGCCTTCTCGATTTGTAAGAATTTTATATTATACTCCTCAATGGAAAGATACGGCATTGGGAGGTGGGCAATTTAAAGTGGCAAAAGTAGGGACAGATACAAATACTGGGTATCCGGTAACAAATATTGAATTTACACCAGAAGGAGCTCGTCTTTTTTCTGAAATAACAGGACGATTGGCTGCTCATAAAAATACTGTTTGTGGAGCAACTGGAGATGTTTTTGCTATTTTTGTAGATGGAAAAGAAATTTCTGCTCCTTGTGTTCGAGAACGAATAGATGGAAATGCACAAATTAGTTTTAATGGAACAAGCTTGCAAAAAGTGCAAAAAGAAGCAAATGAATTGGTAGAAAATTTGAATTCTGGAGCAACACCAGCTCCTGTAAAACTCGTATCTGAACGAAAAATTTCGGCGAGTTTAGGAGAAAAAGCACTGCAACTTTCTATTCAAGCATCTCTTATAGGGTTTGCATTGGTTGCATTATGGATGCTCTTTTTCTTTCGGTATTTTGGATTTTTGGCTATTGTCGCTCTTGGATTTTATGCTTTAGTTTTATTGTTTTTGTTTAAGTTTTTTGGATTTGTTCTTACTCTTTCTGGAGTAGCCGGAGTTATTCTTTCGATTGGTATGGCAGTTGATGCAAATGTATTGATTTTTGAACGAATTAAAGAAGAATTGCGAGATGGAGTGCATTTTGATGATGCAGTTATAATAGGATTTGATAGAGCATGGACTTCTATTCGAGATTCAAATATTTCATCTCTTATTACATGTTTCATTTTATACGCTCTTGGAACTTCTATCATAATGGCATTTGCAATAACTCTTGCTATAGGTATTCTTGTTTCAATGTTTACCGCTATTACATTTACTCGATATTTAATTATTGGATTAACTCCAAAATCATTAAAAAAATCTAAAATATTAGTTGGAAAAATTAGTGATTAGAAATATGATACAATTGTAAAATTGTAAAATTGTAAAATTATAAGATGAAATAATATTATTTAAAAAAAAATTATGAAAAAAGTTGTTATTTATTCTCGTACTGTTTGTCCATATTGTGATATGGCAAAAAATTTACTCACACAAAAAGGAGTGCAATATGAAGAAAAAAATGCGGAATCTGATGAACATGTTGTGAAATTTATGGAGCTTGCACAAAAATATTCACATATGACTGTTCCAATGATTTTTATTGGAGATGAATTTGTTGGAGGATTTGATGATTTGAATGCATTGAATAATTCTGGAGAATTGGATAAAAAATTAGCATAAATAAATTATTTTTGTAACAACTCTCGTGTTACAATTTTTGATCGTTCTACTCCAGGTTGATTAAAAGTATTAATTCCTAACATTTCTCCAATGAAAGCCGTTGAACATTGAAGAAATAAAAATAATTGCCCAAGATGATATGGAGTTATTTCTGGAATAGAAAGAGTGATGTTTGATACATTTTTTTCTTGTAATGCTGTTCGAGTTCCTTTGAGTTCAGTATTTATTAAATCTTGAAATGATATATTCTCAAATATTTGAGTATTTTTGTTCTCTTGTTTTTTTTGTGTAATGGGAAGAATGCATGAAAATTTTTCTATTTCAAGAAAAATAACAAGTTTATCTTTGGGACCATCGGAAAAAAGTTGAAGTTGTGAATGCTGGTCTGTTGCTCCCAATGCCGGAAGAAGAGTGTATCCTTGTTCATCTTTCCCTGTAGATTCTGCAAGAAGTTGTGCATACCAAAATCCTAAATTTTTCAGTCGAGAAGAATATGGCATGAAAACATGAATGGGTTCATCGGCAAGATAACATGCCAAAGCAAATTGAAATGATATATTTTTTTTGCTTTCTGTTTCCAAAAAATTGTTTGCCATATCTTTTGCTCCTGCAATCAATTCATCAATATCTATTCCTAGTAAACATGCGGGTAAAAGTCCAACTGATGTGAGAACAGAAAACCGTCCTCCAATATTTTCTGGAACAGAAAAGTTTGTAAAATTATGCTTTTTAGTTTCTTCTCGTAAAAATCCAGTTTTCCCCGTAATGGTTACAATATGGTCGGAAAGAGAGAGAGATTTTTTTTCTAGAAGTTCAGAAAAAAATAAATATTGACTGAGTGTTTCGGCTGTTCCTCCAGATTTAGAAATAAAAATAAAAAGAGTTTTTTCAATATTTATTTCTTCACATGTCTGATGAATAATATCTGGATCAATATTTTCCATAACATGAAGTTTTGCAGATTTTGCATTATAAAAAGTTTGTTGAAGAACAAGAGCACCCAATGCAGAACCTCCAATTCCACAGAGAACTATATCGGTAAATTTTGCTTTTTTTTCATCGGTAAATTTTTTAATTTTTTCTACTTCATTGTTATATTCTGTTGCCTCAAAAATAGAATAAAATCCCTGTTTTCGTTCTTCAATTCTTTTTAAAAGTGTTGGAAGTTTTTTTTCTCCAATTTCCCAGTGAGCAGGAATTATTTTTTCTGATGAAAAAAGATTTTTACTATGAAGTTTCATATGAAGTATGAAGAAATGAAAATAATATTATGCTTATATTATAGAATTTTTTAATTTCTGTATATATTTATTATGAAACATTAATTTATTGCTGTAATTAACTGTTTTTTGTAAATTTTTTCTTAAAAGAGTAATATGAAAGAAGCATTTTATATGCTATAAATTCTATAATTTTATTATTTTTTTCATTATGAATATTTTTCGAAGTCTTTTAGGTTGGATTGGTAATCTTGCATTACTTATTCCATCTCTCATTCTTATTATTGCTCAATGGGCTCCAAAATCAATTCTTCCATATTCCGATTTTATTCCATCTGATGCATTATTTCAATATGCAATATATGGAGCAATTGCATTGGCGATACTTGTTCCATTGTCATTGTTTAAAACATATAATAATGAAGAAGGGAAATTTACTTTTTTTTCTTGGGTAAAATATATTGTTTTTTTCATCCTCTCAGTTGTTTTAGGAGCAGTTCTCGGATACGCAGGAACTATCAAAGGAGGATATATTTTAGGAAATACTGTAATGAAAGAAAATTTAACAGATAATAATCCTCTTGCTCTCACTCTTGAAGAAAAAGTTCATAATACTGTTCGAAGTCGATATGCATATTGTGAATATGAATTGAATACAGCAATGGGGACAAACGATATACAATTTTATGAGAAATTTTTTATACCAACAGATCTTTGTGTAAATGAAACTATATATAACGATGCGGCAGCTGGTGAAAATATTGTATTACTTGGAAATGGAAATGATCAATTAGGATTCTTTTTTGAAAGTCTTTTAACACAAAAAGATATTGAAAAAATAAAAAAACAAAATGCTGAAAAAAATCCAGAACCTATAAATCCAGAACCTATAAATCCAGAAAATTCATCAGAAAATCCATCAGAAAATTCATCAGATGAAAATGAAGAGAATACAACAGAAGAAAAATAATAATATATAATATATTTAAAAAAAATATCATCTGAAAAAGATGATATTTTTATTTATTTATGGTATGCTTTATATAGAAAAATTATGAATTATAATATTTTATTTTATGAGTGAAGAAAAAACTTCAGAAGTGAAAATTAAAAAAAAACGGTTTATTCCAAATATAAAAAAACTTTCACAAAACCCTCAACCTCTTGCAAACGGACATAGATTGTGTCCTGGTTGTAGCGAAAGTTTGATTTTAAAACAGGCTCTTTCCACTATTGATGTTCCTGTTGTAACTGCAAACTCTACTGGATGTAGTGAAATTTGTTTTGGTGCATATCCATATACATCGTTTAAAACTCCATGGATTCATTCTCTTTTTGAAAATTCTGCTTCTGTTATTTCTGGAATAGAAGCAATGCATAAAGTAAAAAAAGCAAAAGGGGAGTTATCAGAAAATCAGAAAAAAATAAAATTTCTCGCAATTGGAGGAGATGGAGCAACATATGATATTGGGTTTCAATGGCTTTCTGGAGCATTGGAGCGAGGGCATAATTTTGTGTATATCTGTTTCGATAATGAAGGGTATATGAATACTGGATATCAGAGATCTGGAGCAACTCCAAAACATGCACATACAAATACATCTCCTGCAGGAAAAGTTATTACAGGAAAACCACAAAAGAAAAAAGCATTAACCGATATCATTGCAGCACATAATATTCCTTATGTAGCACAATGTAGTCCATCAAATTTTGCCGATTTAATGAAAAAAGCTCATAGAGCGTTTGAAGTTGAAGGACCAGCATTTTTAAATATTTTATCTGCGTGTCCAACAAGTTGGAAAACAAAACCAGAAAAAGGGTTAGAAATTTTACAAAATGGAGTAGATTCTTGTTTTTGGCCTCTTTTTGAAGTGGATAATGGAGTATGGAAAATAACTCATAAACCACGGAAAAAACTTCCAATTACCGATTGGTTCGCAAATCAAGGACGATTTAAACATTTATTAAAAGAGGGGAATGAACATCTTATTCAAGAAGTTCAAGATGATGTTGATAGAAATTGGGAAAAACTTTTGAGAATGGAAGCTGCATTTGGAAAAAAATCAGAAAGTATTTCTGGGGTAGATTTAGTGTAGTGAAAATGTATAGAAAATAGTAGAGAACATAAATTTGTGTTCTGTTTTTTTGAGTGTTTCATTTCTTTTTTTATTTTCTTCAACAAATTTTTTTTATTGAGAAAAAAATATTGAAAAATATGTCGCACAACGTTGGGCTTAAACGAAGTTGCGACCGTAGGGAGCAATTTGGGAAAATGCCAAGCTGAGGCATTTTCCGTTTAAGCCCTGTTAAGTGACCCGACCGAAGCGAAGCGTAGGGAGAGCGCAGCGTGGCAAGCGACCGAAGGGAGCGCAGAGTAGAAAACATTTTTATCATAAAATTGTTTGCCATTTTTATTTGTGGGTCGCAACTATTATTGCAAGTACCAATAATGCCGCACCGAGTAGCTTGTTCACTATAGGTTGATATTTCATATAAACACTTCTGACTCTCTTTTGAGTAAAGAATACGGAAAGAATGGAAGCCATGAAAACTGAATTTAGTGGCATTGCGACCCACAAAAATATAACTACCCAAAATGGAGAGCCGGACGCCATAACTGTGGCGAATATACTTGCAAAAAAGAGAGAGGCTTTAGGGCTTAAGATGTTCGTTAAGAAGCCAATTTTGGCCGCTTGAAATGGAGTAAGGTCTTTATGCTGTTCTAATTTTGAGTCCGCTTTTTGTGCGTCTACTTTAATGAGGAATGTTTTGATACCAAGATAAGCAAGATAACCAACGCCCAAAAATTTGATTATGTTAAAAGCGAATGATGACGTTGAAATGATGAGCGCAAGTCCCGTGACGGAATAGGTTATGTGAATTGCATTACCGATTCCTATTCCGACTGCTGTCCAAATTCCTGACTTACGCGAATACACTAGTGAATTTCTTATGATAAGCACAAAAAGCGGACCTGGTGTAAACCATGCAAAAATATGAACGGCTAAAATTGTGCTGATTAGTATTAGGCTCTCCATTTTGTCATCTTATAAATGGCAACTATACATTAAAAATGTTTTCTATTTCACTTAACGTTTAAGTATATGAGAAGTTTCGCCGACTTCCTTTTTAATTTTATTACAAGAGGAGGCGAAATTTGGGTTTAAGAAATTTGCATTCCTTATTAAACATAAATCGCAAATTTCTTAAACCTCATATTCTTTGTTATAGGATGTAAAATTTTACTGGGCTTATAGTATTACAGGTTAAATTCTTTAATACTATTTTCATCAAAATTACAATTGTTCCATTCGTCATCAATATCTGCACCAGATTTTTCATACATTTCTATCGCAGGTTTATTCCAGTTTAATACTTGCCAACGAACCCTTTTACAATTTTCTTTTTTTGCAATTTCAAAGATTTTTTTCAATAATTTTGTTCCTATTTTTTTACCTCTATAAGACTCTTTTACATATAAATCATCTAAATATAAAGATTTTCCAACCCAAGTGTAATA
>CAMZLA010000006.1 GCA_947311665.1 uncultured Candidatus Altimarinota bacterium
TTTTAGCAAAAGAGAATGAAGTAAAAAGAAAAGCAGTACCCAAACATGATTTTCACATGAAAGAAATTTTAAGTGAAATATCGAGTTCATTTAATGTTTTAGCAGGAGCATTTTCTTTTTCATCTCGATATGCTTTTTTTTGGGCAGCAGGAATGGTTATGTTTTTCAGTTTTTGGGATACTATGGCAATTACATATCAACCAATTTTTCTGGAACGATTTCGAGAAAATTTAGGACTTTTTACTGTAATGATAATGCCATTATTTATTTTACCTGTTTTTATTTTTCAGATTCCTTTTGGGAAAATGGCAGATAAATATGGAAACCATATTATGATGCTTGCAGGATTATTTATTTCTGCTCTTTCTTTAATTGTTCTTGGTACTCTCGATGTTTTTTGGGGAGGAAGCATAACAGTTCTTATTCTCTCTGGAATGGGAAATTCTATTGGATATACAGCAGCATTTTCAGCCTCTCAAGTAAAATTTACAAGAGAAGTATCATATTATTTACGACAAGAAAATAAAAAAGGGAAAGTGAAAAATAGTACAAAAGCTGCCAGCTTACGATTAACATTAAATATTGGGAATATTTTAGGACAACTTTTTGGAGGAATTATTTTTGCACTTCTTGGTTTTCTTTTTGGATTTTTAGTTCTTGGTGTTTTTCTGTTATTATTCTTTTTTATAACACTTGTATTTTATAAAGAATTAGAATTGAAATAGCCTAAATATGCTAATAAATAACCTAAATTGAGTATAAAAAAAATATAGAATTTTTTTTATTTTTTTATTTCAACTTATACTCATCAAGAGTTCCTTCATCAAGAATAAATTCTAAAGATTTTGCACTTCCATGCTCATCTCCTTCTCTCTTTTCAATGTAATATGGAGTTCCATCTGGAGTTGTAATATTGGCAGTTATTTTTTCTTTTGCAACAAAATCTTGAGAAAAATAACAAATGAAAGAATTATCATCTTTTGCCCATGTCTCACATTGTTGTCCATTTTCTGTCCTCAGAATAATGTTTGAACCCCATGGAGCAAAGCCATCTATTGTTTTATTTATAAATGGAAGATTTATATCAGATGAAAAATTTTCATCATGAGCTTCATATGTAACCGTTTCAGAATAAAAAAAGTTTTTTAAAAATTCTGGTCCATGAGTCATATAACAATACCAAAAAGATTCTTCTGATGGAGTTACATAAAAAATATATTGGGTATCGTTTTCTGAAAATTGTAATGCTTCTCGAATATTTTCTTTCCATATCCAATTAATTTGAAAATTTCTAAATGCATATCCTAAAACAGCATTCAATTCAGATTTTATATCTTCTTTAAACTGAGGATTTGTTTGTTTTTCTTGAAACATTTGCAATACTTTATTTGTATTCACCAATGCATATATTTCCCCTTTGTTTGAAGATTTTGGAGCAGATGTCATGCAAGAAGAATATGGAGACATGTCTCCAGAAAAAGGAGAAATAGTTTCTGTTATAACATCTGCTTTATTTATAGAAGTTTCTAGAAAAAAAGAAAGAGGATCTTGTATTTTTTGTGAAGCATTGAACGATGAATAGAGAAAAAATCCAGCAAAAGAGAAGGAAAGAAGAACTATTGAAATAAATATTTTTTTAGACATATATTTTTTATATTAAAATTTTGTAAATATAATTTCTTGAGATAATGATGATAAATATTTTTTAAAATCATCGGTTGAAAGTTTTACTGTTGCCGTATTTCGGAGTGGATGAAAATGAACATATTCACTTGTAAAAATTTCTTCATCTATAAAAACTCTAACATCAGATGAGTTTTCATGCAATAACCCAAAAGGAGTTACGCTTCCTGCTGTTAATCCTACTTTTTTCAACAATCTTTCCGGTGATGCAAAACTCATTTTAGGGTGTTCATCAATACTTTTTGCAAAAGCAATAATATCTAATTTTTTATGAGAAAGTAGAACAATCATAAAATATTTCTTCCCTTTTCTATTTCGTAAAAATAATGTTTTACAATCGGCACCAGCACTATTTTCTGCATAAAACGAACCAGAAGCTTCACATGTAAAAAATGCATCATGCTCCAAAACAGAATATTCTATTTTTAAATCTGTTAAATATTTATATACTTTTTCTTCTGCAGTCATAAAAAAAATAAAAAAATCTATTCAATATTGCAGATATAGACTACACTATTATTAGATTATTTTCTACTTTATAAATATTTTTCATATAAAATAACATTCATGATACTACAAACAATATTACAATACCTTTCTCCAAAAAACTTTAAAAATGATACTCTCTCTGGAATAACCGTTGCATTAGCTCTTGTTCCAGAAGCTATCGCCTTTGCATTCGTAGCAGGAGTAGACCCTATAATTGGGCTATATGCCGCTTTTATGGTGAGTTTTATTGCTGCATTTTTAAGTGGAAGACCAGGAATGATTTCTGGAGCAACAGGAGCTTTGGCTGTTGTAATGGTTGGGCTTGTTTTAGCAGGAAATGAATATGGAATTACAAACGGACTTGGAGACCATATGGGAATACAATTTTTATTTGCAACTGTTATATTGATGGGAATTATACAAATTTTTACAGGAGTTTTTAAACTTGGGAAATTTGCAAGAATAATTCCTCATCCGGTAATGTTAGGATTTGTAAATGGATTGGCAATTGTTATTGGACTTGCACAATTGACACAATTTAAGACAGCAAAACTTGATGAGAATGGAATGCCTCTTCTTGATCCTCTTACAAATGCAAAAATTCTTGAATGGCTTCCAACTGATACATTGTTAATAATGTCTGTTCTTATTGCAATAACAATGAGTATTATGCATTTTTTACCAAAACTTACCAAAGCAATTCCTTCTGCTTTGGCAGCGATTGTAAGTGTAAGTTTTATTGCAATGTTTTTAGAAACTCTAGGAATTCATACTCCAACAGTAAAAGATATGCTCGATGGTGGTTCTATGGCAGCAGGATTTCCAACTTTTAATATTCCAGAAATACCTCTAAATTTTGATGTATTACAAATAATTATTCCATTTGCTTTCATTTTAGCTTTTATTGGTTTGATTGAGTCATTAATGACTCTTTCTTTAATTGATGAAATTACTGATACTCGAGGGAAAAGTAATAGAGAATGTATTGCACAAGGAACGGCAAATATTTTTACAGGATTTTTTGGAGGAATGGGAGGATGTGCAATGGTAGGACAGAGTATGATAAATATTGATTCTAATGGACGAGGACGATGGGCTGGAATTGTTGCAGGGATTGGACTATTGGGATTTATTCTTTTTGCATCAGATCTTATTGAACAAATTCCTTTGGCAGCATTGGTAGGAGTAATGTTTATGGTCGTTATTGGAACTTTTGCATGGTCAAGTTTTAGAATTATTTCACGCATTCCTAAAGGAGATAGTTTTGTTTTAATTACTGTTTCTGTTGTAACTGTTTTTACAGATTTAGCAATTGCCGTTATTTCTGGAATAATTATTTCTGCTCTCGTTTTTAGTTGGAAAAAATCAAAAAATATTTGGGCAAAAACTTCAACTGATGAAAACGGAGCAAAGCATTATACTCTGAAAGGATATGTATTTTTTGGTTCTGCAAGAAATTTTATGGATTTATTTATTGATAATATCAAAACAGATCCTGATGAAATTTATATTGATTTTGCACGAGCAAAAATTGTAGATCATTCAGGAATAGAAGTTTTAAATACTCTAACAGAAAAGTATAAAAAAGCAGGAAAAAAAGTTCATCTGCAACATCTTTCAAAAGATTGCCAAATCTTATTGAAAAATGCAGAAGCTATTATTGAAGTAAATATTGCTGAAGATCCAAAATATAAAGTTGCCGATGATAGATTAGCCTAGAATAATGGAAAGAGAAAATAATAAAAATGAAATATTACTATAAGAATAGAATGACTCTCGATTTTTCAACACTGACAAAAGACGACCTTGAAAAAGGAAATAATCAAGACTACGCACAAAAATTTGATAAAGGACTTTCTGAAAAACTCATCAGAAAAATTTCTAATGATAAAAAAGAACCAAAATGGATGCTGGAACATCGGCTCGATTCTTTAAAAAAATTTTATGAAATAAAAAACCCAAACTGGGGACCAGATATTTCCAATTTAGATTTAGAAAAAATTAGATTTTATGCAACGGCAGACACGGAACAAAATGCAAAAAGTTGGGACGATGTAAGTCCTGAAATTAAAGAAACATTTGAAAAACTAAAAATTCCAGAAGCAGAAAGAGCTGTTTTGGCTGGTGTTGGAGCTCAATATGAAAGTGAAATGATTTATCATTCATTGAAAGACGAATGGGCAGAAAAAGGAATTATTTTTAAAGATTTCGATGTTGCCCTTCAAGAAAATGAAGAGATAGTAAAAAAATATTTTATGAAATGTGTTCCGAACCATGACCATAAATATGCCGCATTGCATGGAGCCGTATTTTCTGGAGGAACTTTTTTATATATCCCAAAAGGAGTGGAAATGACAGAACCACTACAGGCATATTTCCGAATGAATTCTGCAGGAATGGGACAATTTGAACATACCCTTATTATTATTGAAGATAATGCAAAAGCAGAATATATAGAAGGATGTTCTGCTCCAAAATATGGAGAAAATGCATTGCATGCAGGGTGTGTAGAAATTTATGTAGGAAAAAATTCTACAATGAGATATTCATCAGTTGAGAACTGGTCGAGAGATACATATAACTTAAATACAAAACGCGCTATTGTTTCTGAAAAAGGGAAAATTGAATGGGTTGGAGGAAATTTAGGATCAGCAGTTACAATGTTATATCCCGCATCGGTTTTAGCAGGAAGAGGAGCAAAATCTAATTATTTAGGAATAGCAGTTGCCAGCAAATCACAGCATCAGGACACAGGAAGCAAAGTTACTATTTTAGCCGATGATTGTAGTGCCAATATTATTTCTAAAAGTATTTCTAAAGATAGTGGAATTTCAACATATAGAGGATTGGTCGATATTAAACCACATGCAAAAAATGCGATAGTAAATATCGAATGTGATGCATTACTTTTTGACAAAGGAGTAAGTGATACCATTCCTATTATTTCTGCTGGAAATGAAAGTGCCAATATCACTCATGAAGCCAGTGCTGGAAAAATTTCTGAAGAAGTTTTATTTTTTCTTGAAACTCGAGGACTAAACGAAGAACAAGCAAAAGGAATGATTGTAAACGGATTTTTAGACGATATTGTAAAAACTCTTCCCCTTGAATATGCTGTCGAATTGAATAAATTGATAGAATTGGAAATGGAAGGAAGTATTGGATAAAAA
>CAMZLA010000007.1 GCA_947311665.1 uncultured Candidatus Altimarinota bacterium
CTCCGAATAGAAAATCAAAATAAAATTGCTTTAATTCACGGATATCAGGAATTTCAAGCAGAAAAATTTGGGAGAAAATATTCATATTTTTTGTCTGAATCACTTTCTGCTTGAAATGCCTGATATCCGTGAATTAAAGCAATTTTATTTTGATTTTCTATTCGGAGATTTTTTGCTTTTGAGTATTGGTGGACGGAGAAATAAAGAAAAGAAAAAAGAGTTATAACTAATGGAAGAATAAGTGGAAAATTATTAGAAGAAATTTCTATATTCTGTGCAAAAGAAAAATCATATTTTCCTGTAAATATTTGAAGCGAAGAAAAGAAAAGAAAAAATATAAGCCCTCCCATATTTATTAGTAAAAAATAGGTACTATATTTAAGGTTAGGAATATAAAAGATATAGAATATTTTATATATTTTGAATGTTTTATTTAATATGCTCTTTCTGATTTCAAAAGTTATTATATTTTTCAAAAAAACAATCAATAAAACTCCAAGAAATGATAAATTTATTCCAAAAAATAAACCTAATAACTCTGACAAAGCTACTCCTAAAGCAAAAAGAGAAAAAAGCAGATTAAAATTTATAAATAATAAAAATGCAAATAACAAAATTAAAAACCATTTTTTTTCTTCTTTTCCAAAATCATCTTTTAAAGTTTGAAAACCTGATAACAATTTCTTTGTTTGCTCTTTCCCTATTCCTTCAATTGTTTGTTTTTGTTGTTTATTTTCTTCATAAAGTCGCCGTTGTTCCTCTGAAAATATCACATTTTTCTTTTGCTCTTTTGATAATTTTGGAAAATTTTCAACACCTATAAATATAGTTTTAAATAGTTTTGCTCCATTTAAGTCAATATGTTTTAAATTTGAATTTTTAAAACATACACCTTTCAATGTTGTATTAGTAAAGGTTGAATTAGATAGATCTGAATTAATAAAAGAGTAAAGAGGAAAGCTATCATCATGAATACTTGATAACATTGCGTTACTGAAATTTGAATATTTTAAGTTACTGTCAATAAAAGAAACTTTTGCATATAAAGGATCTAAATTCTCATATATCAATCCATAGCAGTAACAATTTTGGAAAATAATTTTTTTTATTCCCACGGGAGAAAAATCATTCTGATCACATCCTCTTTTTTCGCATTCGTGTTCTTCTGTTTCCTTTAAGTGGCGTTCTTCTGGGCTAATAGGATTACATGCATCATAAATAGAGAGATTAATTCCTACTAAATACTTATCAATAAAAAGTACTTCATTTTTCCCCTCTATGTTATCAATATATTCTTTTTGAGTAATAATTTCATATTTTTTCCCCTCTTTCAATATCTCTTCCCCATCTACATATTTTCGTGGTTCTGCATCATTATCCCCTTGTGCAATAATGAAATCTACCCCTTCAATTTCTTTTGTTTTTTCATTCATTTGATAGTAATTAAAATATTTTAGTATAATAGAAATATTGACAAGTTTTAAGAATCTTGAGAAAATAGAAGTAAATTCTGATCCTCATTTTTTGAGAGATACAGTTCGACCCTCTTTAGATTTATCTAAAGGGGGGTTCCTTTTTTTATAAGATAAATTTTTTAAAGGCATCAATTACTTCATTCATTTCATTTTCAGGAATTCTTTCTATATTTCGTATAAGTCGTGAAGTATCGATTGTTCGCACCTGATGAAGTAAAAATTTATATCCACTTTTTTCAAATGTGGAAAATCTTTCTGTGTTTGATGCGATGATAATAATACAAGTATTTTCTCTCCGTTTTTGCTTATTGAGAATAAAACAAGGACGGACACCTTTTTGTTCTGATCCAATTATTTTACCTAAATCAACAACCCAAACCTGTCCTTGTTTTGTATTTCTTCTTCGCAATAAATTCAGTTTTTCTTCACTCATTTGACAATCATTAAATTTAAAAAACTCCCACAAAAAAATACATATATTTTTTTGCGAGAGCTAATTTTTTTCAAAATATCAGCGGTACCATCTCACTTTTGTAAAAAAATTTCTTTCCCTTCGACAGGCTCAGGAAGCGATAATTTTTTTTCTTGCTTGTTTTGATAACGGACAAACCCAGAAAATTTTCTGGTTCAAAACCGTTGGGGTCTTACATTTCTGCTTTTCCCAATTTCCCTGAAAAATTTTCTTGCGGGCGATAACCGCTCAAAGGGAGTTTTTATATTTTCATCATATATATTTTTTTTCCTTTTGTCTATTCAAAAAAAAATAAATATTTTATACACAAGAATTTCATATTTTGATACCCTAAAAATACTTTATTTTTTACATCATTTTTATATGAAAATTTTAGACGGAAAAGCTCTGGCAGAAAAAATGTATGAAACAATAAAAACTCAAACGGATGAAATGAAAAAAAAACCATGTCTTGCTGTTATCTTAGTAGGAGAAGACCCTGCTTCTGCCGTATATGTTCGAAATAAAGAAAAATCTTGTGAACAAGCAGGAATAATTTCAAAATCTATAAAATTACCAGAAAATACTACAGAAGAAGAAGTTCTTCAACATATTTCAGATTTAAATACCGATGAAAATATTACAGGAATGATTGTACAAGTTCCTTTACCAAAACATATTTCAGAAGAAAAAGTTTTATATGCTATAGACCCAAAAAAAGATATGGACGGTTTTCATCCGAATAATTTGGGAGAAGTATATTTAGGAAAAGAAAAAGAATTTTTACCACCTGCTACTCCTGCAGGGATTATTCATCTTTTAGAAGAAAATAAAATTAAAATTGAAGGAAAAAATGTTGTGATAATAGGACGAAGTAATAATGTAGGAAAAGCCGTAAGTATAATGCTTTTAAATAGAAATGCTACCGTAACTATTTGCCATAGTCGAACACAAAACTTGAAAGAACATACCCAAAAAGCAGATATTATTATTGCTGCTGTAGGAATTCCAAAATTTGTTACAGCCGATATGATTAAAGATGAAGTGGTTATTGTCGATGTAGGAATTCATCGGGTGAAAAAAGAAGATGGTTCATGGGGACTATGTGGAGATGTCGATTTTGAAAATGTAAAAAATAAAGTTTCTGCTATTTCCCCTGTTCCTGGAGGAGTAGGACCAATGACCGTTGCCAGTCTTATCGAGAATACGATGAAAGCAGAAGCAAGAAAAAAATAATTTTATAAAGAAAACTATATTACTTCGTTTTTCTTTTCAGCAAAAGAAAAACAATGCAACCGATGAAAAATAAAGCAATAGATAGCAATTGCCCCATTGTTAAATGAAAAATAAGAAATCCAATTTGTGGATCTGGTGCACGAAAAAATTCTACACAAAATCTAAAAAGAGCATACATCATAAGAAATGAAGCAAAAATTATACCAGATTTTTGCTTCCATTCATATCGAAACAAGACAACAGAAAAAATAATAAATAATAGAATATCTTTCCCCATAGCATATAATTGTGATGGGTGTCTATTTTCTCCATCACCAAAATCGACTCCCCAACTCACATCAGTTATTCTTCCAACCAATTCTCCATTTACAAAATTTGCCAATCGTCCAAAAGCCATTCCTAAAACAATTGCAACAACGGCAATATCGGCAAGTTTTCCAAGTGGAAATTTTTTATAGAGACAATACAAAATAAACCCAAGACTTCCCCCCAAAAGTCCTCCATGAATACTCATTCCTCCATTCCAAACAGAAAATAGAGAAAATGGATTTTCTATAAAAACTGGAAAATTGTAAACAAGCATATAAAAAATTCGTCCTCCCAAAACACCAGAAAGCAAAGTCCAAAAAACTAAATCGAGCAATGCATCTGATGAAATATTAAGATTTTTTTTCTGAACCCAAAATTTCAAAAGGAAATATGCAGATATTCCAGAAAGTGCATACATTGCACCATAGAAATAGAGAGAAAGAGATCCTATTTGTAAAATGATATTTGGCTGAGGAAAAAATTCTATAGTCATATTAAGATATTTTTAAAAGAATGATTGAAGAAATATTGAGAAAAAATATTTCTTGCTGATTTTTTTCATATTTTCTATACTAGAGATAGATATTTTTATTTTCTCGTAAAAAAGACTTTTATGAAACAGATTTTTCAAGTATTATTGTTTAGCTCTTTTTTAATTTTTTCTGGATGCTTTGGTTCAGATGAAAAAGACCAAGAAATGAAGAACCTTGATAATATCGTAGAATATAGCATCAATATTCCTAAAGAATGGGAAGTTTTCCCAAAAAAAGAGTATCCGAAATCTCTTGTTTTTTCTGCAAAAGAACCAGCATTTTCATCTCGATTTCCTGCTGTTTTAGCAATTGCAAAAGAAAATTCTGTTCCTGATAGCTTAAACCAATTCATTTCAAGAAATTTGGAAGAAGTGAGAAGAAATTCTCAAGATTTTAAAAAGATTTCTGAGAAAGAAATTCCACAATCTGCCGATGAAGAAAATAGAAAATCTCGTCTTGTAGAATATAGAGAACGGCGAAGTGCCGATAATTCTTTTTTTGGAATTTTTTCATATTATCTCCTTCCAGAAAACAAACAAGAATCATATGTTGTTACAATGATTTTTGATCCGGATATTTCTGATGAAAAGAAAGCAGAATATGAAAAAATTATTACTTCTTTTCACTTGAAAAAAGGAATAAATAAAAACAATGAGAATAATGAAAATTCTGAAAATTCTGAAAACGAAGAGAATAAATAAAAAATTATATTTATGGCGACGTGGCCAAGTGGTAAGGCAGGAGCCTGCAAAGCTTTTATCGTCGGTTCGAGTCCGTCCGTCGCCTCCATAAAAATTCTCTTGATAAGAAATATTGATAGTTGTATATTTTATGAGTGTTTTCACTTCTTGCCGAGATGGCGAAATTGGTATACGCGATGGACTTAAAATCCCTTGAGGTTTATCCCTCGTGCGGGTTCGAGTCCCGCTCTCGGCACCATCTAAGAAAACAGAAGCCAGAAAATATTTTTTTATATTTTCTGGCTTTTTCTTTTAATTTTTTTTTACGGTTATTAAAATTTGGCTGCATAGTTCAATGGATAGAACAACCCCCTCCTAAGGGGTAGATTCTGGTTCGATTCCAGATGCGGCTACCAATATCAGTTATCTTTTGTAAAAATTAATGTTTCTTGATGATATGGAATGAATATTAAATCTATGGAAATATTTGAGTATGGTAAAGATGAAAAATTTTCTGATATTTTTTGAGTAAGAGATTGTGGAGTTTTTTCAAAAAGAGTTATTCCTTCTTCAATAGAAAAAGGTGTTATTTCTGGTCTATTTTCATTTACATTTTCATTTATATTATTTTCATCAGTTTCATCAGTTATATTTTTTTCATTTTCTGTAAACAATGAATATATTTCTGAAAGAGACGATGAATTATTATTTTTCTTTTCTTTCAATGCTTTCAATTCTTTGTTTTGTTTCTGTTCTTTATATAAAACTCGAGCATGAAATAAAATTTCATCAGTTTCAGCAAGAGAAACAGAAATATTTTCAATTTGCACTCCTTCCATTTCTGGACGAGATAAAAGTTCTGTAATATTTTTTGCAATATCTTTTTGAATTACCTCTTCTGGTGTCAATTCTTTTACAATAATATCTTTTTTATTTTTACTTCCAGCTATAGGAACCCATATAAATTTAAATTCTAAATCTTCATATTCTTTCGAAAGAAAAGTTTCAAATTCAAGTTTCATTTCATCGGTTAAATATTCATTTTCTGGAATAGAAAGAACATAATTTATTTCCCATACATTTTCATCTTTTTGTGTGAGTGTAATTTGCAATGCAGAAAACAATGAAAATAAATTGTTATGTAATTGTTTTATTTTTTGAATAATTTTTTCTTTATTTTTTTGTGCAAAATCTATAGATTTAAAATTTGCTGTTCTAATCATTTCAAAATCGAATTCTAGCGATTTCCCTAAAAATTCTTCCGATTCTTGTAATATAGAATTGTATGTTGTTTCAAAAATTTCAATATTTTCTGGAACTTGTAACACTCCTTTCAAATGAATATTTTTATCATCTACAGATAAAACATCAACATCTATAAGTGTACTGTTTGGAATTTTTAAAGGGATTATTTCCGAAAGAAAATTTTCTGCTTTTTTTTCTGTTTCTATTTTAAGAGATATATTTGAAAGTGATGAATAGAGCGGAAACGAGGTAAAAAGAATGATGATGATGAGTGTAATGAATTTTTGAAGAGAAATCTTTTTCTGAAATTCTTGATGAGGAGTGAACCCATATGCAAAAAAAATCAAAACTCCAACAAAAAGAATAGCAAGAAAATTTATAAAAAATAAAATAAAACTTCCCCATGCAGAAATAAAATTTCCCAAAGCCAGCTCTATTCCTACTACTGCCAAAGGAGGCATTAAACTGGCAGCCATTGCTACTCCTGCAACA
>CAMZLA010000008.1 GCA_947311665.1 uncultured Candidatus Altimarinota bacterium
CACTACTTTTTTTCCAGAATATAAAGGGTATACAATATTAGGTGCTATAGGAGGAGCATTGATTACTCCTCAAATTGAAAAATTTGCTATAAAAAATGGGCTATATGTTATTATTGCTAGCCGAAGAGATTCTTCATTTGCAATAATAACATATAGCCCATTTTTTATAGCAAATTTTTCAATTTGAGGAGTAATCAATGCTCCTCCTATAGCACCTAATATTGTATACCCTTTATATTCTGGAAAAAAAGTAGTGAATTGAGGCAATTGAACGGTAAGAAATTTATCTACATATTCTTTTCTAAAATTACTTTTTACCTCCGTTACCAAGACCTCTGTCCCATTTACCGCTACAATATCATATTCAGCATTCCCTATTTCTTTTCTTATCTGATATTTTGGACGAACATTTTGATAAATATCATAAAATTCTTTTCCTTCTTTTTTAAAAATATTTTGTACCGATCTACATATATTTTCTTCAACAATATTTCCCTGTAATAAACCTAAATCACCCAGTTTTGAAAAAACTTCTTTCATTTGTTCATCAGTTTTTTTCATTTGCTCATCAGTTTTCTTCATTTGCTCATCAGTTTTCTTCATTTGCTCATCTGTTTTCTTCATTTGTTCATCGGTTTGTTTTTGAGACTCTCTCAAATCTGCTATATCTTTTGTGATAATAGCAAGCTTATCTCCTAGAGCATCCATTGCTCTAAAAAAATCATCCATTGTTACAAATTTTTTATTTGGCATATTCCTTTTGTTAATATCTCTATTATATCAAATAATAAAAAGAAAAATCAATTTAAAAAATATTCTTTTAAATTTTCTGTCATTCTTTTATTCACATCAGCTGAAGTTTCTGGAATAAATTCTTCTCCTGTAATCATTTCATATGCTTTCTGGTAAACAAAAGACATTTCTGCAATAAGCTTTTGTGGAGCTGTTGGTAAAATTTCATCAGAATATGGATTACATCGCTCACTATACCATCGACGCAAAACATCTTTATCAAAACTTTGCGGGTCGTCTCCTTTTTCAAAAGAGTCTTTATATTTTTCTGTAATCCAAAAGCGAGAACTATCTGGAGTGTGAATTTCATCGGCTAATACAATTTCTCCATTGGAATTTTTTCCAAATTCATATTTTGTATCAACAAGTATTAATCCATTTTTTGAACAATGCCCTTGTCCAAAAATAAATAATTCTAAAGATTTTTTTGCTACAATATCAAAATCTTCTGCTGTCATCAAACCTCGAGAAATAATTTCTTTACGAGAAATACTTTCATCATGACTTCCTTCTTCTGTTGGTTTTGTTGTAGGAGTTACAATTATTTGTGGTAATTTTTCTGATTTTTTTAAATTATCTGGCAATTCATTTCCACAAAAATTTCTCACACCATTTTGATAATTCACCCAAATAGAAGTATCGGTTGTTCCTGTCATATATGCCCGAACAACAAATTCTACTGGAAAAATTTCTAATGTTTCAGCCACTAAACAATTTTCATCGGGTAAGGCAATGCAATGATTTTTTACAATATGTTTTGTTTTATCGAACCAAAACTTTGCAATTCTATTTAAAACTTGTCCTTTAAAAGGAACAGAAGCCAAAATAATATCAAAAGCACTTTGTCTATCTGTTGTTACCAAAACCCTTTTTTCATCAATAATATAAGTATCTCGAACTTTTCCTTCGTGAATTTTTTCACCAATAGAAATATTTGTTTTCGAAAGTGCCGATGAACAATATGGAAGAATTTCTTCTTGTGTAAATGACATAATATTTTTTATTAAATTTTTTTAAAGCATAAAATATTTTACTCAACTGTTATATTTTTCAATTTTTCAATATTCAGAATATTTATCACTTCATTTTCTTTTACCATCATTATACTATTTCCTTTTTCTCCATTAAAAAATGAAAGTTGAAATGGTGAATCTGATATATTTTCAAGAAAAATCGTTCCTATCATCAATGTATTGTCGAGGGGAAGAGCTTTTCCATCTCTTCCCATTGAAACTGTAAAAATTCCTTTTTCATTTTTTTTCTCTAATAATAAAGGAAAATATTCATCGGATAGGTTTGTAAATTTTGAAATTTTTGCTAAATGACTTGGATATGCAAGAGAAAATTTAACCGTTTGAATAGGTAAGTTTTTAGGATTATTTAAAATAATATTATATTTTTTTTCAGATTTTAAAGATTTTTCCAAAGAAAAATATGCCGATTGTTCTTCTTTAATTTCTCGTTGTTTTTGGACAATATTTTCTAAAGAAGAAATTTCTGAAATTTTAGAATTTTCAAAAGAAAAACATCCTGCTAAAAAGAAAAGAGGAAACAGTGCAAAAACTATTTTTTTCATAGAAGAAATATATTATATAGAAATGTAGAATTATAAAAATACTATCAAATAAAACTAAAAAATAAAATAACTTTATCTTTTGTTCATCCGATAAATATTATACACTTTTTATACATTAATATTTTTCATTTTTTTTATCATATGTCTTCTCTTTCTTCATCAGATATACAGCTTATTTCTGCATTTTCTAAAGCATGTTCTGGGTCAATTATTCAAATGGTAGCAAATGCAAAAAGTGGGCACCCTGGTGGATCTCTTTCCAATTTAGATTTTTTTAGTGTGTTATATACACAAATAATTTCGAAAACAGGAGAAGAACTCGTTGTTTCCAATGGACATATTTCGCCTGCAGTTTACGCTGTTTTAGCAGAAATGGGGTATATTGATAAAAATGATGTAATAGAAAATTTACGAACATTTGGAAGTGTTTTTGAAGGGCATGTAAACAGACATGTTTCAGGAATAAATATTGGGACAGGGCCTTTGGGAGCTGGTGTTTCTATGGCTGCGGGAGTAGCAGTTGCAAAACAGAAAGATTTTAAAAATAAAAAAAATGCAACCGATGAAAATGATTTTCTTGAAATGGTCTTTGCTACAATTGGAGACGGAGAAGCGCAAGAAGGACAAGTATATGAAACCTTTCTTTTTGCAGCTCAAGAAAAATTGAATAATTTTTGTGTCTATGTCGATTTTAATAGAGTACAATTAACGGCAAGCCTGGAGGAAACAATGAAAATAAATATTCCTGCTATTGGAAAAGCATGTGGCTGGAATGTAGTTGAAATTGATGGACATAATTATGAAGAAATTTTTGCAGCATTGCAAAATGCCAGTGAACAACAAGAAAAACCAACACTTATAGTTGGAAAAACTATAATGGGACATGGAGTAGAATTTATGGAAAAAGATGGACGAGAATTGAAAGCTTCTTGGCATGGAAAAGCACCAAGTCTAGAAGATGTAAAAAAAGCAATGGAAACAGAATTGAAACTCACTACTGAAGAAATTGAGATTTTAGAAAATTTTAGAAAAAATAATATTGAATGGACTCCAGAAAAACCATTTTTTGCAGAAAATCTAGCACCACTCACTCTTTCATCAGGAACACCCATTGTTTATGAAGTTGATGATCTGACAGATTGCCGAAGTGCATATGGAAAAGCACTGTTAAACCTTGCAGAAGAAAACAGTGAAATTTTAGCTCTTTCTGCCGATTTACAAGGAAGCGTGATGACAAAATTTGTAGCACAAGAACGACCAGAACAGCATATTGAAGTTGGAATTGCAGAACAAAATCTTGTTTCTGTTTCTGGGGGGTTATCATTAAATGGATATATTCCTTTTTGTTCAACATTTGCGGCCTTTATGGGATCTCGAGCAAAAGATCAGGCTCGATTAAATGACATCAACAGATGTAATGTGAAAATGGTGGCAACTCATGCAGGACTGAGTGCAGGACCAGATGGACCAACACATCAGGCTATTGATGATAGTGGAAGTTTTTTAGGAATGTTTAATACTCATATTTGTGAACCAGCAGATCCAAATCATTGTGATAGAATTATTCGATATGTAGGAACTCATTATGGAAATTTTTATGTAAGAATGGGGCGACATAAAATTGAAACACTTACAAAAGAAAATGGTGAAATATTTTTTGATGCTGATTACAAATATGAATATGGGAAATGTGATATTTTACGAAAATCTCACTCTGATGAAAAAATAGTTATTGTTGCGAGTGGTGGAACCGTGAGAGAGGCCTTGGAGGCATGGAAAAAATGTGATGAAGTGCAACAAAAAAATGTAGAAATTGTTATTACATCAAGCATTAAGAAATTTGATGAAACGCTTATTTCATCGCTTAAAAATGCAAAAAAAATCATTACATGTGAAGACCATAATCCTCTTTCTGGACTTGCTAGTGCTATAAAAAATGTTTGTATAGAACATAAAATATATCCAGAAACTTTTGAAGTTTGTGCTGTTACTCATTACCAACTTTCTGGAAATGATAGAGAATTATATGCAGCAGGAGGAATTGATGCAGAAAGTATTTTTAAAAAAATATAGAATATTTTTCCCTATAAAAACTTACAAATATTTTCAATTGCTAACGGTTGAGAAAGAGATAAAATATTTTTTTTATACTGCTCTTGGAGAGATGCTGAAGAAAAAAGTTGTTCTATTTTTTTTACTGATTCATCAGAAAAAAGTTCAGATTCTTCAAGATATAAAGCAGCTTTTTTTTCTGAAAAATATTGTGCATTTTTTCTCTGATGATTGTTTGCTGCCGATGGAAGAGGAATGAGAATTGTGCATTTTTGTGCTGCTGCCAATTCGGAAATACTTCCACCAGCACGAGTTATTACAATATCGGCTTTGTGAATTTCTGAAATAAAATCATGAGTGAGAAATTCTTTTTCTGTAATATTTTCTATTTTTTTATCTGATTTCTTCCCCTTTCCTGTTATTAACAACACCTCATTTTTTTTATTCTCTTCTGATGAAAAAAATATTCGTGCCCATTCATTAATTTTTTCTGCACCTTGACTTCCTCCAAATATAAGAATTTGTAATTTTTTTGTAAATTTCTTTTTTTCATCAACATCTTTTTCTTGAAAATTTTGTTTCTGAGGTATTGTAAAAAAATCTTTGCGAACAGGATTTCCTGTAAAAATATATTGAGAATTTTTTGAAGGAAAACCTGTAAAAATTTTCGTTGCTATTCGAGACAATATACTATTGGAAAGCCCCATTGCACTATCTGTTTCATGAAGAAAAAAAGGAATTCTGAGAAAAAAAGCAGAAATCCCAAAAGGAAGAGAAACAAATCCTCCTTTAGAAAATATTTTTTCTGGACGATGAAATAAGAGAAACCAAAAAGCAGAAAAAATATTTTTTATGAAAATAAAAAAATCTAAAAAATTTTCCCATGAAAAATATCGTCTCAATTTTGCAACAGAAACAGTTGTATATGAAAATGGAAGATTTTCAAAATAGTGATAATCACTATTATTATTCGCTATAATAAAATGAACATCTGATGGAGAAAAATTTTTATGTTCTTGTAAATATTCATTTATAGCGAGTAATGGATATATATGTCCACCAGTTCCTCCACCAACAAAAAGAATTTTCGTTTTTTTCATATAATAATTAAAGAGAAGTATTTTGTGATATATCTCGAAATTTTACCATTTCCCACATTCCAATACTTCCTGCAATACTCACATTCATACTCTGTTTTTTCCCTTTCATAGGGATATAAACGATGGTATCGCATAATGCTAATATTTCATCAGAAACACCAGAAATTTCATTTCCCATTATCAAACACACATTTCCAGAAAAATCCGCCGATGAAATTTCTATTGCATCATCAGTCAATTCCATTGCAATAAGTTTTATTCTAGAATTTTTAAGATGTTGTAATAATTTTATAGAATTTTTTGCATATGTCCACGGAACAAAAACCTCTGCATCGAGAGCTGTTTTAGAAATTTCTTTATGGGGAGGAAAGGGAGTTATCCCAGAAAGGTATATATGATTAATCCCTAAACTATCGGCTGTACGAAAAAAAGAGCCAACATTCCAACCGCTTCGAATATCAGGAAGAAATACCGATGTTTGAAATTTTTGATGCATATTATTTCTCTAAACTTTTTATTAAATCTCGTAATAACACTCGTGGAATTTGATTTTTCCATTTGTTTTTTTGCATTTTCCCAATTGCAACAGAAAAATTTTTATAATGAAGAAGTACTTCACCATCAGAAATTTTATAATTTTCTTTTTGTTCATTGGAAAAATTTAAATTATTCCCTTTATATACCTCTACAACATCATCTTCTGAAATTTCTATAACATTTTTGGTGCACAATTTTCCAAACGATGAACAAAATTCATAGGTAGTTTTCCAGCCTTTCCTATGCAACTCTCCCATTTTAATTCCTATTCTATTTCCACGTATTCGAGAAACAAGAGTTTCTATTTCTTGTGGAAAAACCCACCATTCTTTTCCCCTTTTCCACCATTGAAAATTTTCAGAAAGAATAAAACCCCAGTGTTTAAAAAAATATGAATTTCTCTCTTTTTCTTGTTTTTTTGTTGCTTTGTCAAAAGGGAAATTTTTTAATTCAAAATTTTTTTTCTCCTGATTATTTTTTTTATTATTGTTTTGATTGCTCTTTTGAGTGCTCTCTTTTTTATTTTCATCTGATGAATGGTTGTCTGAGACTTTATTTATTTTTCGTATTTTAGCAACAAAAAACCCTTCACTATCATATATTTGAGGCCATATTTGTAAAAAACCTTCATCGGTTGCAGATTTTGCACTTTCTGGAAAAAGATGCTGTAATGAAACAATCTCTGCTTCATTTGGAAATTCATCAAGAAGATATTGCACCACATCAGAATTTTCTTCCTTTCCCAAAGTACAAGTAGAATAAACAAGCTCTCCTCCTTTTTTCAGAGCGGTAAAAGCAGAACGAATTAATTTTTTTTGTAAATGAGACATTGTAATCGCATCATTTTTTGACCAATTATCTAAGGCTTTAAAATTTTTTCTCACTGTCCCCTCGCCAGTACATGGAGCATCGAGTAAAAGAAAATCGAAAGTATTGGGTAAACAATCACATAAATTTTCTGCATCGTAATGCGTTAAAATATTTTGAGAAACTCCACATCGTTCCAAATTTGAATATAAGGCTTTTAATCGAGATGATGAAAGTTCATTGGTGAGTAATATTCCCTTTCCTTTCATTATATCAGCTATTTGTGTTGATTTTGATCCAGGGCTTGCTGCTAAATCACCAATTATTTTATGAGAAAAATCAAGATTTTCATGTCCATAAAAAAGAGCAAGAACTGGTAACATAGAACTTGCTTCTTGCACATAAATTCCACCTAAAACATGAGGAAGAGTTGAACCAATTGCGGTTCTATTTTCACTTGTTCTATTTATAAAAAAACCAGTATTACACCATGGAACAGCATCAATTTCCCAATTATTTTTTTGTGCATATTTTTTAAATTCATCAATTGAATATTTTAAAAGATTAACTCTTACGGCTTTTCGTAAAGGTTTTTCACAATATTCGAAAAAACATTCTGCCTCTTTTTTTGGCAGAAGTTTCAAGTAATGATCTTTGAATGATTGAGGAAGAGACATAGAAATAATTATTTTTACAGGCTTTTTATTTTGTAAAAAATGCTGTAAAAAAAGCAACAACACTTGCTATTCCCGCATTTATTCCTATAAATGCTGATGACCATGTTATTTTTACATTTTTTCGTTCATCATATATTTCATCCAATCGTTGTTTTTCATAACGAAGATCTGCTCTCATATCTAATTGATTTTGCTTGAGATCATTCATAGAATCTAATAGTTCTTTTTTATTTTCAGATATTTTATCTAATAGCTCTTTTTTATTTTCAGATATTTTATCTGATAGATCTTTTTTATTTTCAGATATTTTATCTGATAGATCTTTTTTATTTTCAGACATTTTATCTAATAGTTCTTTTTTATCTTCTATTTGTCGAGATTCAACAGCTGAAATACGTATAGAAATCTCTTTTAAAAGTTCAATCATTATATCTTCTTTTTGCATTTTTTTTATATAAAGAATATCCTAATAAAATTTTATCAAAAAATTATTGTTTTTCATAGAGAAAGTCTTATTTCTAGTTATAAGATAAGATAATATAAAATAATTATTTTTTATCATATAATCGAGCAAATCCTTTTTGATATGCCAATAACGAAGCAACAACAACATCAGAAGACACTCCAACAACTCGAACAGAATTATTATTGTTATCTATAAATTTCATTTTCACTCGAACTGTTGCATCTACCCCTCCACTTGGAACTTTTACTTCATAATTTTTTAATTGAATAGAAAAATTTGTTTTTTCTTTTATTAATGATTCAATTGCTGAAATAGCTGCATCTACAACACCTGTTCCTTCTGCACAACTTTCTGCATATTCTCCTAAAATTTCTACTTTTACACATGCTGTGGCTTTTTTTGAGAAAGAAGTTGTTCCTGAAAAATCAATAATTTTTAATATTTTTTCTGATTGAAAATGAAAATCAGAAATAACTTCTTCTAAAATGAGATGAAATTCACTTTTTTTCATTTCAGATCTTCGTTCAAAGAAAAACTTTACCTCTTCACATAAGGCAAGAAAAAGATCTGGATTCTTTGTTGAATCAAAAGAAAATTCTTTTTCTGCAATATTTCGTATTTCATCAATTGATGCTGGAGTAGAAAATAAAACATTTTGATCTCCTTTTTTCGATTGCATATCGAGCATTCCAGAATTGAGAAATGCTGTAATTTCTTCCATTGACTTATCGACAGCAGGAAGATTTGGAAAAAGAATAGTTGCAGAATGAGGGTCTTTCAATCCCAATCCTGTTGCAATGCACACAACTGTTTCATCTGATGATATTTTTTGTTGTTGTAATAGCTTTTCTAAACATGCAATAGGAATTGCACCACTCGGTTCGGTAAAAACAGAGCTGAGTGTTGCCATATTTTTTTGTGCTGTTAAGACTGTTGTATCATCAATCATTTCAAAATTTCCTTTCGATTTTCTAATGATTTGTAACAATTTCATATCATCAAGAGGAGTTCCAATATTTACCGCTCCACATAATGATTTTGGAAAATCTATTGTTCGCTGTTCCTTTTCTCCTGCAGCAAAAGCACTACATAATGTATCTGCTTTTTCTGGCTGAACTCCTATAATTCTAGGAACCGTTTTAATAAGTCCCAATTCAAACCATTCAAAAAAACCTTTTGCAATTCCATATAAATTTGTTCCACATCCAACAGGACAAATAACAACATCTGGGACTTCCCAATTTAATTGTTCAATGATTTCATAGGCTATTGATTTTTGTCCTTCCCCTCGAAAGGCATAATCTCCTGCCAAAAGATAATCATATTTTATCGCCATTTCTTCAGAAAGACGAACACAGTCGGCATATGTTCCACGAATTTTTATAACTTTTCCTCCATATGCCAAAGACTGAGAAAGTTTTCCTAAAGGAGTCCCTTCTGGAACAAGAACATAACAAGGAACACCGGCTTTTGCAGAATAGGCAGAAACTGATGCTGCCATATTTCCTGTGGAAGCAACAACAATTCCTTTTGCTCCCAACTCCATTGCTTTAGAAATTTCTACTAAAGAACCTCTATCTTTAAAAACTCCTGTAGGGTTTTTCCCTTCATCTTTAATATATAGTTTTTTTATTCCATATTTTTCTCCCAATTTTTCTGAAAATACCAAGGGGGTATTCCCTTCATTTAACGATATTATTTTTTCTCTATTTTTAATCGGATAAAAATTAAGATATTTCAAAGCAGAAAGAGGAGTGTTATGTAACACATATTCATTTACCGATTTTTTCAATCGTTTCATGTCAAATTGAATATCAAGAGCTTGTCCACAATTGAGACATCGAGTTATTGTTTGTTTTTCTGTAAATTCTGACGAACATTTCACACATTGAATTTTATACATAGATATTTAAATATTAATTATAATAATGATTTATTTTTTTGAGCTGAATCTATTACTTTTTTCATTGTTTTTACTGCAATAATAGGATATTTTCCTGCTGCTGTTTCTCCTGAAAGCATTACGAAATCGGCATTTTGCCAAACAGCCAATGCAATATCAGAGACTTCTGCTCGTGTTGGTCGAGGATGTTCAATCATCGATTCCAGCATTTCGGTTGCTACAATAACAGGAATATTATTTTTTTTCCCAGCATTTAATATTTTTTTCTGTTTTTCTGGAACTTCTTCCAAAGGAGTTTCTACTCCTAAATCTCCTCGTGCAACCATTAACCCATCTGCATTTTTTGCAATTTCATCAAGATTATCTATTCCCAATTGACTCTCTATTTTCCCAAATATCTTTACATTTTTTGCTCCACTTTTTTTTATTAAATCTTTTGTCATCTCTATTCCATGAGCACTACGAATGAAAGAAAGAGCTATAATATCTACTCCATTTTGAAGACCAAATGCAATATCTTGAATATCTCTATCTGTAAGAGTTGGAAGAGAAACATCTTTTTGAATAAGGTTTACATGTCTACGAGAAGTAATCTCTCCCGAATGAAGCAAGCGTGTAATAATTTGTGTTTTTTGAATTTCCAATACTTCAAGTTCTATAAGTCCAGAATCTAAAGAAATAAAATCTCCAACAACAACATCATTTATAAGGTTTGAGTGATTTACAAATAATTTATTTTTATTTATATCCTGATCTTCTTTAATAACTGTGAGAGTAAGCCATTCATCTTTTTTCAATGTCATTTTCCCATCAAAATCTCCTGTTCGCATTTCAGGACCTTTTGTGTCAAGCATAATAGGAATTGATGAATCGATAGAACGAATATTTTCTATCATTTTTTTATGCCAATCATATTCTCCATGTGAAAAATTTAATCGAAAGCACCCAACTCCAACATTAACCAATTCTTTTATTCTTTGTAAAGAACTCGTAGCTGGTCCCAAAGTCACTATTATTTGTGTCATATAATTAAACAATTAAAATCTTTTTAGTATATCAAAAAACAAGAAACAAACAAACAAAGAAAAAAGACTTCATATAAGAGATGAAGTCTTTTTTCTTTATAAAATAATAACTATATATATTTTATTATTCTTAATATTTTCTTATTATTCATCTTTTCCTCCATTTGCAACATCTGCAATA
>CAMZLA010000009.1 GCA_947311665.1 uncultured Candidatus Altimarinota bacterium
TGTCCATTTTGCTTTATCTCCATTAATAAGCGTTAATACATCATCTGTCCAGTCTCCGTGGTTTACAATTGTTGCATTTCCTTTTGCCCAAGTTTCGCACGAAACACCTTCAATTGGTTCCATTAATGCAGCATTAATTTGTGGATTTTCCATTTCTTCTATTATTCTTCTTTGTTCTGCTTCTTCTCCCTCTTGTTCTTTTTGAATTCGATCAAGTCTTTCTTCATCATCATTTTTTCCAGACCCAAATAAAAAATCAAAAATTCCCATAGTAAAAAATAAATTATAAAATAAATAATCAATATCGTTGCTATGATAAACAATATAATTATTCTGCTGCAATAGAAAAAAATTCAATTATAATTTTTCTCTAAAATCATATTGAAAAAAAATGAAAAAAAAGATAGAATAGAAAGAATATTTTTTATTTCATTTTTTAATTTTATGCAAAAGGAATCTTTTGCAACATCGATTGTTTCTCTTTTCATGAAAATCTTTGCAGGAATTGCAGGAGGATTGCTGGGAACTTCTACTGCATTACTCGTAATGGTTGGAATGATTTATTCGACTCAAACGAGTGGGAATAGCTTACATTCTGCAGAATTTTCTGGAGTAAGTCTTGTTGTTTTAATTTTTGTTGCTGCTTTTGTTGGAAATATGAGTGCTTTATATTTTCTTACATTGGTAGATAAAAAAAAATATAGATATAAAAATTATATTTTAAAAGGGGCATTTTTTTTAAATATTTTCCTTTTTTTAGTGGCTTTGCCTTTTTATGTTTTTCTGCCTCAAGGAGATTTTCTTTTAACAATTGCAGGAATTCATCTTTTTCTTTCTGCTACAAATTCGGCTCTTTTTGCTGAAATTTTTTCTGGTGTAAAATATGCTGTTTCTGGAGTTATTGGAATTAGTATTGCTCAAATGATTTTTTTATTAAGTTATATTGGGATTGGAGCACCTTCATCGAATACCATTATTACCATTTTATTTCTTCCTTTTATTTGGATGCTTATTCCTTTTTTTCTTTTTGTTGTAGAAAAACTCTATGGAATTTTCCAAGAAAAACTTGCTGAATAAAATTATTGTATCTGATGAAAAAATAGAATAATATAATGAAGATTATTCTATTTTTTTTTATATTATCTCTTGTTACAAATGTATAGAGGAATAACAATTTCTGGTGATGGAAGAGGGAAAAAAATGGGGTTTCCTACTTTAAATATTTTAATGAATACTCCTCCTAAAAAATCAGGAGTATTTATTGTATATGTTATTATTGATGAAAAAGAATATTTTGGATTGTTACATTTAGGACCTCGTCCAACTTTTCATCAAGATGAATTTCGTATAGAAATTTTTTTATTAAATTTCAATTCCTCAATTCCGTTACAAACAGATATTTTATTTTCTAAAATAAAAAAAATTCGTGAAGTAATATCATTTAAAAATAAAGAAGAATTGATAGAACAGATAGAAAAAGATAGAATTTTTGCAGAAAAATATATTAGTCGTTTGACCTAAAAAAAATGAAAGAAGTTGAAATAAAAGCATGGATATATGAAGAGAATAAGAAACAGATAAAAAATTATCTGAAAAAATCTGCCAAATTTTTAGGGGAAAAAATAAAAAATGATATAATGTATTGTACAAAAAATATTGAAAAAAATGACAATCTTTATAGTTATAAAAAAGAAATTTCATTTCGATTACGAGAAGAAGTTTCTGAAGAGAAAAAACTTTTTTTAGTAACAAAAAAAACAAGAAAATATGGGAAAAACGGTGAAGAAATAAATAATGAATTAGAATTTGAAGTAACTGATTTTCATCAATTTCATGAATTTGTTATAGGACTTGGATATGAAATTTTTTATAAAAAACAAAAAAAAATACAGCAATATCTCATCGGGACAGTTCTTGTTGAATGGGTTACAATTGATGAACTGGGAGAGTTTTTAGAAGTAGAATGCATAGCAAAAGATAATGAAATAGACGAAGCATTATCTCTTATTATGCAAATTATTCACGATACAAATCTTCAAAAAAATATAGAGAAAAAACCATATGGAATGTTATTGGGTGAGTTTTAATTTTTTTTATGTTATATTCTTTTTACAGATATTTTATATTTCAATAAATGCTCATAATTACTTCTGCAGAACAAAAAGGCAAACGACTCGATGCTATTATTTTTGAAGCTGCACCAGAAAATATTTCACGAGGAAATATTCAAAAACAAATAAAAAATGGAGAAGTTACAGTGAATAAAAAAAAAATTAAAAAACCATCATTTCTTGTTGAAGAAAATGACAGAATTGTTATTCATTTTTCTGAACAAGAACCAGATTACATTCCTCTTGCAGAAAATATCCCATTAGATATTTTATATGAAAGTGATGATATTCTTATTATTTCAAAACCATCAGGAATGTGTACTCATCCTGATGATAATTATAAAAATGGAACAGTTGTAAATGCTGTAATGGGATATTTACAAGAACATCAGAAAAAATTTACAGAAGAAATTATAAGACCTGGAATTGTTCATCGTTTAGATAAAGATACTTCTGGATGTTTAATGATTGCAAAAAATCCAGAAATGCACAGATATTTATCTCAAATTATTGCAGAACGAAAAGTAACAAAAAAATATACAGCTCTTGTTTTAGGAAGAATTTCATCGAAAAAAGGAACTATAGATTCGCCCATTTCTCGAGACCCATACAACAGAGAAAGAATGACGACTATAGAAAATCATAAATCGAAACATGCTCTTACTCATTTTGAAGTATTGGCAGAATATCCAGAACCTTCATCGACACTGGTCAAAGTTCATATTATTACAGGACGAACACATCAAATTCGTGTTCATTTTTCAGCTATTGGACATCCTGTTCTCGGAGATGATTTATATGGAAACCCCAAAGAAAATAAAAAATATTTTCTTCATCACCCAACCACACGAATGTTTTTGCATGCTTCAGAACTTTCCTTTCCATTACCAAATGGAGAAATTATTTCTGTAACATCAGCATTACCTGATGATTTGACAGGAACGATAGAACAATTGAAAGAAAAAGGAGAATAGTTTTGTTGTTGTCATCATTCTATAATTTTTGTAGAATTTCTTTTGCTTTGTAATAATAATATTTAAAAAAATTTATATGGATAAAATTCTGCGATTCATGATTATCTTTTTGGGGTCATATCTCATGTTAATGTGGATATTCCCACCAGAAGAACAAAATGATAAAAACATTCAAAGAGATGATATTGAAATTACAATAAGTGAATCGGAATATAATTTAGGAGATTTGGTAAAAATTTCTGTACAAAATAATTTAGATGGAGAATTAAATTTGGGAACAGGAAAACCACCAAAAGAATTACGAATAGAAAAATATAAAAATGGGGAATGGATACCTCTTTTCATAAATGATTCTGATGAAAAAACTATTATTGCAGGACACAGTTCTCAAACATTTTCTTTTGAAGAAAAAAATGTAGAGTTTTTTAATGAAGCAGGAACATATAGGGTGAAAATTAAAGGAGAAGGGGAGAAAGAATTTATTCAAAATATTATTGTTGAAGAACCTGGATTTTTTAGATCTCTTTGGAGAACTTTTTTTTGGAACCCTGTTTATAATCTTTTTATAGGATCTTTAATTGTAACAGGAAAAAATTTGGGATTGGCAATTATTCTTTTAACAATTGTTATTAAATTATTATTATTTATTCCAACACAAGCTGGAATGAAAGCACAACGAAAAATGCAAACACTTCAACCAGAACTCGAAAAAATAAAAGCTCGATATGCGGGAGATCAACAGCAAACAGCAATGAAGACAATGGAACTTTGGAAAAAACATAAAATTAATCCATTGGCATCAATTCTTCCAATGCTCTTACAATTTCCATTTCTTATTGCATTATTTTATGTAATTCAAGATGGATTATCTAAAGATCATTCATTTTTTCTCTATGATTTTTCATTGATAAAAAACTTTGATTATGAAAATATTATAACAAATCTTTTTGATGTGTTGCCGTTATTGGAAACACCTTTGAACCATTTACCAAGCATTTGGTTGCCCGTTTTTGTTGCTATTGTTCAATTTTTTGCAATGAAACTTTCGTTTGCAAAAATGAAAAAAATGCGAGAAAAAAATAAAAATGCTCCAAAAGGAAAAGGATTTATGGCTGAAATGCAACAAGAATTTGCAAAAATGAGTGGAGTATTTGTATATGTTCTCCCTGTAATGATTTTTGGATTTACATTGTTTATGCCAGCGGCAGTAGGTCTTTACTGGCTTATCTCAACAACATTTTCTATTGGACAACAATTTGCAGTAAATAAAATTGTAGATAAAGAAGTGCAATAAAATAATCATAATAAATAACTTATAATAAAAACAATAGAGAGTGAAACACTTCTGTATTGTTTTTCGTTATAATCTATGAGATAATTAAAATATTATTATTTTCATTTTGAAAATAATATTTGATCTTTAGCATTGTTGGGAAATAGTAATAATTTTATTTATGGGGATGATCTGGACTCGACAGAGTTGACAGTGACAATCGCCTGCCATTCGGGGTTTTGTTTGTTTCAGCCCGTTAGAAAGAAACGAACAACAATAAGTGCTAAAA
>CAMZLA010000010.1 GCA_947311665.1 uncultured Candidatus Altimarinota bacterium
ACTTTGGTTTATAATTCAACAACAAGCAAATATGAATCAAAACGAGCAGACACAGGAGTATTCATGGAAACAAATGTTGCAGGAGAGATAATAGCTGAATATGATATTTTGTATTTGCACACAGATGAAAAGTGGTACAAAGCGAACGCAACAGCTGAATCTACAGCTTCTGGATTAATGGCTATAGCGTTGGAAAATGGAACAATAGACAATGCTTTAAGGACATTAATAGGGACAACTACATTATCAGATGCCTCTTGGGCATTTACAGTCGGCAGCACAATTTATTTGGACACCACAGACGGCGGAATGACGCAAACAGCACCAATAGTTACAGGCACTGTTGTAAGAATTTTAGGATATGCGATAAGCCCCACTAAAATATTCTTAAATCCAGATAATTCATATTTAGTCAATAACTAAAAAAAATGAGTATAGAAGTAAGAGAAGTAACAGCAGATGGTTCTTCGCGTATAGGGTGGGATGCCGAAGGGTGGAATTATACATATTTGCAATCAGATGATGGGGCAGATAGTAAGGTCTATTCTCCAATAGAAGATAATTATGCTGCATTGACAGTGGCAAATACAGCTTTAACAAATGAGACTATAAACTCAGTTACTGTTGTTGCAAGCTTCGCGACAATTGGTGATAGTGGAGTATACACAAGAGTTGGTCTACGGATTAACGAAACTAACTATATAATGGATACAGATTTTGACATTGTTTTAGCATATCAATTGTATTCTCACGCATGGAACACTAACCCATCAACAGGCAACAACTGGACAGTATCTGAATTGGACAGCCTTGAACCACTTATAGTCAAGAGCACAGGAGGAGGCGCTAGATGTTCTTATGTTCGTGTTGAGGTAGATTATACAGCTAATGGAGGTGGTGGTTCAGATATTGAATCAATAAATGGAATTTTTGATAGTGATATAAAAAAAATAAATGGGATAGATGTAGCAGATATTGCGAGCGTAAATGGCATTAATTTTTAAAATATGTGCGGAGATATACGAGAACTCAGAACTAGCATTACACAGTTAGAAAGCAAAGTTGAGAATTTAACAACTAATTCTGAAAAAAGAGAGAAAGAAGATAAAGAACACAAGGAATATATAAGAAACTCTTTAAACAAAATAGAGAGATATATAGATAGACAAGCAGGAGCTTTAGGCGTATGGAAAATTCTCTTCACAATGTTTGCTCTTCCTTGTGCTGGTTCTTTAATTTATATATATATAACTATAAATAATTTAGAAAGAAACAAAGAATTAATAATTAATGCCATAATAGACAAAAGAATTGATGAGCTGAAAACAAAAAGAACAGCAACGTCCATAGAAGAACAATTTTAAAAAACTAACAAAAAAAATATGAGTAGTAAATGTAGAGAATATTGGTGGGACCCCAGATGGTGGTTGCCTAAGTGTCACTATTACGCTAAAATGAAAAAGAGAGGTAATAAATTAAGTTAAAAAAATATGCAAGGAGAAAAGAAATGGTATGAATCAAAAACAATATTAAGTGGTATTTCTGTCACCCTAATATCTTCATTCAAAATTTTGGCAATTATTTTCCCAGAAATACAAACAAGTGGTGCTTTAAATATAATATTAGACACAATATTAGTACTTGCAGGGCTTGTCGGTGTAGGTGGACGAATAGTTGCTACACAAAGAATTCAATAATAAAAAGATATGAATTTTTATGCGCAAAGAGACCCAAAGTTGGCAAACAAATTTATAGGGGGAAGCCGTGCAACATTTCCAGAATATGGTTGTTTGGTTTGCTCTATTGCTTCTTTGCTTTCATGGTATTCTAAAAAAAACCTTGACCCTAAAGAATTCAGTGATAAATTAGAGTTCACCAAAAGTGGGTTGCTAATTTGGAATAGCATTAATACTGCTAATCTAGAAATGGGATTTTTGAGAAGAGTCTATGGATACAGAGAGTCTGAAGTTAAGACTATATTAAAATCAAGGCACGGAACTTGTGCAATTGAGGTAAGGTTGTGGGGGAGCAGGCATTGGGTGGTTGGGCTTGGAGTAGATAGATACGGACGGATTAAAATTTATGACCCATACTTCAACGATTTTAAATTATTGAATAGTAGATACAAAAATGCCAAATACGGCTTTGCAGAGTTTTACAAAAAGGAAAAAAAGGATTGCAAAAAACTCAGGGAAGACGTAAAAAATAAAGAAAAGGATTTAGACAAAGCAAAGGATGCTTTGAAAAAATGTGAGAAATAAAAAGAGGAGCTAAAAGCTCCTTTTTTAAATGGGTAGTTCCAAAATGGAACATGACACACTATTTATTGGTGTTTTCTATTGGAGCCATAGTAGGCTCTTTTATAGTTGTGTTCGTTGTGTCAAAATTGTAAAGATAAAGCATCAGCCCAATTGCTAACATGATGAGCCAAAGTATAAATGGGACAGAAAAGTCATCATTTTGTTTTTTGTTCATAAGTTTTTTTTATTTAATTAATTTCAGGTCGTCAACCACATACAGAGCACGTACCATAGCTTCAAACATAGCATCTTTCGCTCTTCTGTAATCCAACTCCCCCTCTTTGCTCAATCCTTCAGGAACTTCGCTAGAAAATAAAATGAAATAAGCTGGTTGGTATTTTAATTTCTCTCCTTCTGAAAGG
>CAMZLA010000011.1 GCA_947311665.1 uncultured Candidatus Altimarinota bacterium
AGCAGAATTTACAAAAATAATTCTTTTGGCAAAATATTCTCAAGAAGAAATTGATGAGGTAAAAATTCAATATTTTACTGATGTAAACAATACAGATTGGTATACCAATTATGTAAATTTTGCAAAAAGTAAAAATATTATATCTGGATATGCAGATGGAACATTTCAGCCAAATGCATCAATAAATTTTGCAGAAGCGTCAAAAATTATAGTGAATACTCTCATTGCAGAACAAGAAGAAGATAAAATATCAAATAATTGGTATGATATTTACCGTGTTGCATTATCGGAAAATGGCGCAGAAATAACAGATGAAATGCTTACACACAATATAACAAGAGGAGAAATGGCTGGTATTATTTATGAATTGAAAGATTTTGTGAAAGAGTAAAAAAATATACAATCGTTTGATAAATCTGTATTATCTCTATAATTTATTTAAAAAAAACTTATGAAAAAAAATCTAAAGACTCTGTTGCTGCGAGCATTATTTTACAAGGCTGGATAGATATGAACTCGAAACGAAACTAAAGAGTCTCTCCAAACACGCTCAGGGACCGCTAGTTTTTACCGGAGGCTGAGTTTGTTGAAGCGAGATCTATACTTTTTTATTTCACAAAATCTTTCAATTCATAAATAATACCAGCCATTTCTCCTCGTGTTATATTTTGTGTAAGCATTTCATCTTTTATTTCTAGTCCATTTTCCAATAATATATTTAAATAAACATCATACCAGTTTTCAGAACTCGCTTCTGTTTGCTGTGCAATAAGAGTATTTACAATAATTTTTGACGCTTCTGCAAAATTTATTGATGCATTTGGATTAAATGTTCCATCTGCATATCCAGATATAATATTTTCACTTTTTGCAAAATTTACATAATTTTTATACCAATCTGTATTTTTTACATCAGTAAAATATTGAATTTTTACAGTATCAATTTCTTCTTGAGAATATTTTGCCAAAAGAATTATTTTTGTAAATTCTGCTCGAGTAATAGATTTTTCTGGTTGAAATGATCCATCAGAATACCCATTCACAATATCATTATCTTTTACAAACTGAATTGCTACTCCATTTTTATCAATTAGCTTTACATCAGAAAAAATATTTATAAATGCTGAAGCATAGACATCAAATGATGATAAAAAGTTCAAGGTTTCTTGGTCTATACTTGTGATTTTATTTTCAGATAAAGAAAGCGTTTGTAAATTTTCCAATCCACTAAAACCACCAGACTCTATACTTGTGATTTGATTATCACCTAAATAAAGCGTTTGTAAATTTTCTAATCCAGTAAAATCACCAGACTCTATACTTATGATTTGATTATAGCCTAAAGAAAGTTTTTGTAAACTTCCTAAGCCAGTAAAAGCACCAGATTTTATAGTAGCAATTTGATTACCCCCTAAATCAAGTATTTGTAGATTTTCTAACCCACTAAAAGCACCAGACTCTATACTTATGATTTGATTATCCCATAAATGAAGTTCTTGTAAAGTTTCTAATCCAGTAAATTCACCAGATTCTATGCTGCTAATGTGATTCGTCCCTAAATCAAGTGTTTGTAAATTTTCTAATCCAGTAAAATCACCAGACTCTATACTTATGATTTGATTATAGCCTAAAGAAAGTTTTTGTAAACTTCCTAAGCCAGTAAAATCACCAGACTCTATGCTTGTGATTTGATTATAAGATAAATAAAGAGTTTGTAAATTTTCTAACCCAATAAAATCATCAGATTCTATACTAGTAATTTGATTACGCCCTAAATCAAGTGTTTGTAGATTTTCTAATCCACTAAAATCACCAGACTCTATGCTGGCAATTTGATTATACCCTAAGTCAAGTACTTGTAAATTTTCCAATCCACTAAAATCATCAGACTCTATGCTTGTGATTTTATTTTCAGATAAAGCAAGCGTTTGTAAATTTTCTAATCCAGTAAAATCACCAGACTCTATACTTGTGATTTGATTATAAGATAAATAAAGAGTTTGTAAATTTTCTAATCCAGTAAAATCACCAGACTTTATACTTGTGATTTTATTACCACTTAAAGAAAGTTCTTGTAAATTTTCTAATCTAGTAAAATCACCAGACTCTATACTTGTGATTTGATTATATCCTAAATTAAGCGTTTGTAAATTTTTCAAGCCAGTAAAATCACCAGACTCTATACTTGTGATTTGATTAAATTCTAAAGAAAGCTTTTCTAAATTTTCTAATCCAGTAAAATCACCAGACTCTATGCTTGTGATTTGATTACCACTTAAATAAAGAGTTTGTAAATTTTCTAATCCAGTAAAATCTCCAGATTCTATAGTTGAGATTTTATTATCATCTAAATCAAGCTCTTGTAAATTTTCTAAGCCCGTAAAATCACCAGGCTTTATACTTGTGATTTGATTTTCAGAAAAATCAAGTATTTGTAAATTTCCCAAGCCATTAAAATAACCAGACTCTATACTTGTGATTTCATTCTCATGTAAAGAAAGAGTTTGTAAATTTTTCAATCCACTAAAATCACCAGATTCTATACTTGTAATTTGATTCCAATTTAAAGAAAGGGTTTGTAAATTTTCTAATAATGAAAGATTTTTTGGTATTTCTTTTAGGGAACTAGAAGATAAGTTTAATCCTACTATATTTCCATTTTCATCACATGTAATTTTTTCCTCTTCGCATGTTTCTCCAAAATTTTCTGGAAGTTTTATATCAGAAATTTGTTTCAATTCTTCAATAAATTGTTGTTCATTTTCATTAAACGCAGATACATCTGCTGTTCCAGAAAATAGAACCGCACATCCCAATACAAGACCAAGTAGATTTTTTTTCATAAGTTTTTTTAAATAGATTATAGAGATAATATAGATTTATAATTTTTTTTAAATAGATTTTTTCTCTCCCACTCCCATTTCGACAAGCTCAGGGACCGCTAGTTTTTACCGGAGACTGAGTTTGTTGAAGCCAATTCTTTAGATTTTTTATAAGCAGCATTAATTCCTTCTTGCCAAATATTTCCCAATTTATTTTCTTGAAAAAAATGTAATGCAGCTTCTGTTGTCCCTCCCTTCGAGGTAATATTTTTTCGTAATACTTCAAAATTTTCTTCTGAATGATAGCTTAATGCTCCTGCACCTCTCAAGGTTTGCAATGCAATTTCCTTTGCAATTTCTTTTGAAAACCCAAATCTCATTGCTTTTTTTTGCATTTCTTCCATTACATATAAATAATATGCAGGACCACTTCCAGAAAGAGCTGTTATGCTATCTATTAAATCTTCATTTTCACATTCAACAACCAACCCAAAACAATTCAACATCCGATGAATAATATTTTTTTCATCAGATGAAACTTTATTATTTGCATATAACCCGCACACTCCTTCAGAAACAAGAAGTGGAGTATTTGGCATTATTCTTATAATTTTTTCACACCCAGAATTTTCATATAAATCGTTTTCATTTACTCCAGCAGCAATAGAACACAACACTGTTTCTGATGAAAACAAATGTTGTACATTAGATAAAAAACTTCGTAATATTTGAGGTTTTATTGCAAGAATTATAAATTGAGAATCTGGGATAAAACAAGAACTATCGGTAGAAGTGGGACAACCCAATCGTTCAAAATATTCAAGTTTTTCTTCTGAATGATCTGAAATAGCTATGTTTTCTGGTGTACAAAAATTTGATGATAGTAATTTTTTTGCTATAGCACTTCCCATATTTCCTGCTCCAATTATTGTAAATAAAATCATAAAATATTTGTTTAAAATTTTAATTATAGCATATTACATTTTCATGATATAATATAGAGAAATCTGAAAATTTTAATTTTTTATATTAATAAATTTTTTATATATGAATATCATTCCATATCTTTCTGAAACCATTGGATTTTTATCTCTTTTATTGGGGCTTTTTGGAATTATTATTATTTTAATTGGATCTGGGAAAAGTGCATTGGAATATATTATTCATGGAAATAATTCTTTTCAACAAATACGATTGATTTTTAGTCAGCATTTAATTATTGGATTAGATTTTTTTGTAGGAAAAGATATTATTGATACCATGCTAATTAATACGGGAGAAAAATTTTGGGAAGAAATAGCTATTTTAATTATCGTTGTTATTATCAGAGTTATTTTAACCGTAATGGCAGAACGAGAATTGAAAACTATTAGAGAAAATTCTCAAGTATAAAAACATATACAATATTGAAAAAACAAAAAAATAATGATATAATAATTTGATGAAAAATTTTATTCTATTATTTTTTTCATCAAATTAATTTTTAATTTTTACAATAATTTTCAACAATGCAAACATATATACAACACAAAAA
>CAMZLA010000012.1 GCA_947311665.1 uncultured Candidatus Altimarinota bacterium
AATGCTAACGATGAAATAGCCTCTAAAATATTTGTTTTTCCTTTCCCATTTTTCCCTGTGATAATCGTCAAAGAAGAAGAAAAAGAAAATTCTTTTTTTTCATAATTACGAAAGTTTTGGAGAGTAAGGGTTTTTATCATTTAATATATTGAATATTTACTATCTTAAACATTCTATGTAAAATAGAAGAAGGAGCAAGAGAATTTTATTTTTTATATATGCCAAAAATTGGGATATTGGGAATGCACGGTTCACGAGAAGAACATGCAGAAAAAATGCAACAATTAGGGTGTGAAACAATTTTTTTGCGAAATGAAAAAGATTTTGAAGGCATCGATGGGATTATTTTGCCAGGAGGAGAAAGCACTTCTTTCAAACTTCTATTGGAAAAAACAGGGCTAGAAAAAACCCTAAAAAAATATATTGATGAAAAAAAAATTGCAACATTTGGAACATGTGCAGGAATTATTTTATTATCTTCATCAGGAACAAAAAACAATATGAATGTTTTAGATATCGCAATAGACAGAAATGCATATGGAAGACAAATAGACAGTTTTTCTGATGAAATTGAAATTGAAGGATTTTCAAAAAAATTTCATGCAATTTTTATTAGAGCTCCACAAATAAAATCTATTGGAGAAAATATAAAAGTTTTAGCAAGATATGACAATAAACCAATATTGGTACAAAGTGAGAATATTCTAGCCGCAACTTTTCACCCAGAACTCACAAATGACAAAAGAATTCATGAAATTTTTTATAATATGATTATAAAAAAATAACAGAAGAAATTTCTGTTATTTTTTTGTTTTCTTCAAATATGAAAATAATTAATGTAATTACAATAATTATATTATTTTTTTAAATCTCTCAATCGTTCTAAAAAATTTAATAATCGAGCTACATATCCCCATTCATTATCATACCAGAAAAACATTTGAGCATTTTTCCCATGTGTTTTTGTGAGAGAAGTATCTAATATTGAAGAATGAATATCTGTTTTAAAATCTATAGAAACCAGTTCTTCATCGGTATATGATAAAATATTTTTTAATTTTGCATTGTCTTTTACCGCATTTTTTATAGCATCATTCAATGTTTCTGGTGTTACATTTTTTTCAAAAGTAAACCGAATATCACACAGACTCGATGTTGCAATTGGAACTCGAATAGCTAAACCATCAACTCTTCCTTCTAAACTTGGAATAACTTTTGAAATAGCCTTCATTGCTCCAGAAGTTGTGGGAATAATGCTTTGAACAGCACTTCTTGCTCTTCGTAAATCTGAACCTGCAGCATTATCTAATAAATTTTGAGAATGTGTAAATGAATGAAGAGATGTTACAATAGCATCTTCAATTCCAAAAAGATCATGTAAAATTTTCATTGGAGGAGCAATGCAATTTGTTGTACAAGAAGCATTTGACAAAACTTGAATATCATCGGTTATATCTTCATCGTTTACCCCAAAAACAAACATTTGTGTTTCATCTTTCATGGGAGCGGAAACCAAAACTTTTTTTGCTCCAGCATTTATATGAATTTGTGCTGCTTGAGTTGTTTTAATAATTCCTGTTGTTTCAAGAACAACATCAATATCTAAATCTCCCCAAATATTTTTTGAATCTCCCTCCCCAATTTTAGGGATTTTCAAAGATTTTACTTTTTTCCCATCAACAATAATATTATCATCGTCAAAAGAAATTTTTGCATTTACTTTTCCATGCAAAGAATCATATTTCAAAAGATGACTTCGTGTTTTACTATCGGTACTTCTGGCATTAACCGCTACAATTTCAATTCCTTCAATAGGATTTTCTATCATTTGACGATGGAGCATTCGACCAATTCGACCGTATCCCTGTATAGCAACTCGTAAAGACATAAAAAATATGGTAAAATAAAAGACATAGATATAAAAAAACCCAGACTAAAAAAATATAGCCCAGGTTATTTTATATTTTCTCTATGCTGCTTGTTTAATATTTGCATCGTTTGCAGCTGCTCGTTTTTCTAATTTTCGTCGTAATTTTTTCATTTCATGTTTCGAAGGTTCTTTATAAAGAGTTCGAAGAGAAGACATTGCAACTCGAATTTTCACTACTTTTACATGAGTTTTCCCATCTTTCCCAGTATATTCTACTTCAATTTTTTTCACTTGAAGATTTGGAAGCCATCGTCTATTTGTTCGTCGTTTTGAATGAGAAACATTATGACCTGTTGAAGGTTTTTTACCACTAAGCATACATACTTTTGCCATATATCATTTTAATTAAATTTTAGCCGTAAAAGACTACTAAAAAACTAGCAGAGAAGTCAATAAAATATTGTATAAAAAGAATTTCATCAGTATAATATCAATATAATTTTCTTATTATTTTTATATTTACAAATGTCTTCTCTCAATAAATTTCTTTATAAAAGCACTCTTCCGAGTTCTCTTCAGCGAGTTATTCTTGAAATAATGCGTGCGAGTAAATATACGGCACATGCAATTACAACAGAAGAAACTGGAAAAAGTGGGGAAACAAATGTGCAAGGAGAAGAACAACTCGCTTTAGATATGCGATGTGATGAAATTTTTTGTAATATTTTATCTGAATCGGAACTTATTGCAAGTTTTGCATCTGAAGAACAAGAAAATGAAGTGGAAATAAATGGAGAAAATGGGAAATATTCTGTTGCTTTCGACCCTTTAGATGGATCTTCTCTCCTTGATGTTAATGGATGTGTGGGATCTATTTTTGGGATTTGGGAAGGAAATGGATTTATTGGGAAAAAAGGAAAAGATCTTGTTGCTTCTGGATATATTCAATATGGACCACGAACAACAGCAATGATTTCTTTTGATGGAAAGACTCACGAATTTACATTGTGCGAAGTTGGAGAATATCAACTTACAAAACAGAACATCAGTATAGATTCAATAGCAAAAATTTTTGCTATTGGAAATTTGCGAGCATTACCAGAACGACCAGAATATAAAAAAGTATTAGATTATTTTTTAGAAAATAAAAATACATTGCGATATGCAGGGGGAATGGTTCCAGATATAAATACTATTTTATGCAAAGAGAATGGTATTTTTACATATCCTAGCCATTCAGAATATCCGAATGGAAAACTTCGTCTTTTGTACGAATGTGCTCCTATGGCACAAATAATGATGAATGCTGGTGGAAATGCAACTGATGAAGAAGGGGAAAATATTGAAGATATTGAAATAGTTCAATTACACCAAAGAACTTCTATTATATTAGGAAGTTCTTCATCGGTTGATGATGTTGTAGATATTTTACAAAAAAAATAAAAAATAATTTATTCTCCAAATTTACTTTTAAATCGAGAAAAAAACCAAAAATGACCTTTCCAAAACATAAAAAGTAATATTGATACACTCACAAGAAGGAATATAGCTCCTTCTTTTGGTAAAATTCCAAATAATAAATTTATATCAGATCCCCATCTAAAAAATTCAAGAAAAAATAAAATGAAAAATAATGAAGAAAGAATAATTCCTCCAAAAATTCCACTTGGCCAATTTTGAGAAATATATTTATCCCAAAGTTTCCATGCAACAAAAAAAAGAATGAATAAACTTAGTGCTTCATATAACTGAACCGGATGAATTGATCCTGCATATTGAACATCTTTTAAATCATATTGAATTGCCAGAAAAAATTCATCGGATACTGGACTTCCATAATCTACTCCTGAAAAAAATTTTCCTATAGAATAAAAAATAAGAAAAAAAACGGTTGGCAAAGAAAAAGCATCCATCCATGATAAAGGATGTTGATTTCTAAAAACACAAAGCAAAAGAAAAACAAATATAAAACCACCCAAAGCCCATATAATATCAATTCCTCCATGCCAAAAAGAAAAGAATATAGAAATATATTCCCAAACTTTTTCATACCAAAATTCTACATCATAGACTTTTTCAGAAACAACCAGCGATAAAGGAAAAAGAAAAACCCCCAATCTTCCCATAAGCAATGCCGAAACTGAAAAAAGAAGAATATGATCAGAAAGAAACTGTAACGATAATTTTTTTTCATGTACCGTTCGTGTCAGCATCCAAACTGCAATAGTTGCTCCGATAAAACTAAAAAGAAGAGAGTATGTTATTTCAAAAAAACTATAGGAAAGAAGAATGTTTTGCATAAAAAAAAGAAATTTATAAATATTGAAGAACTTGATTTCTCTATTATAATAATTACAAATTTTAAGGAAATTGGCAAAAAAAAAGTTTTTTACTATTTTTTTTAAAAAGAAAATTGACAAAAACAGCAAAAGTATGACAAAATGCTTTTCGCCTTATCTTTTTTTTATGAAAAAGAAAAAAGGGAGGTTGTAAAAGATGTTATTTATATAAAAACTATATGCCAAGAGGAGTAAAGAAAAAAGCATTTGTAGGTCGATCGACAGGAAAAGATGCAAAAGGAAACATTGTTACACAATTTTATGTAAATAATCACCGATTAAATTTAGCAAAATTTAAAGGGGGAACATTTAAAAAATATTGTCCAATTGCACGAAAACATGTAGAAATAAAATTGAAAGAAGAAAAACATTCTTCATAAAAAATTACAAAACAAAAAAAATACTATTTTTGGTAGTGTTTTTTTAAAATTTACTATTATTTAGAAATCTTAATTATGTCAGTTACAATAGAACAACTTCGTCAAGAAGGAAAAAAAACAGGATATCCTCAGTTTAAATCAGGACAAACGGTAAAAGTTCATTATTCTGTAAAAGAAGGAGATAAAGAACGAATACAAATGTTTGAAGGATTGATTATTTCTGTAAATGGAAACAAAGAACTTTCACAATCTATTGTAGTAAGACGAGTTTCTGATGGTCATGCTGTTGAACAAGGGTTTGCTATTCATTCTCCAAATATTCAAAAAATTGAATTGATTAAAGAAGGGAAAGTTCGACAATCTCGAATTTTTTATATGAGAGAACGATCTGGTAAATCGGCTCGATTGAAAGAAAAGTTTTATAGTGATAAAGAGGTAAAAGAAATGATTGAAAAAAATGCGTAAAGCATAACAAAGCATTGAGAAAAATTAAAAAAAGAACCTTTCAAAAATGAAAGGTTCTTTTTTTATTCTTATGGAAAGTGATGTGGGGTTATTGGGAGTAAGGAGTTGGAGCAAGGGGTTGGGAGTGAGGATTGGGGAAAGGGGTTGGGACTGAGAAGTTGGAGCAAGAAGATGGGCATGAGGTGTTCGTTTAAAGGGTTGGGAGTAAAGGTTTGGTGCAAGAGGTTGTGAGTGAGGGGTTGGAGAAAGGAATTGAGAGTGAGGTGATGAGTAAAGGGGATGGGAGTGAGGGGTGAGTGCAAAGGGTTGGAAGTGAGAACTTAAAGAAAAAAAGAAAAAGTGGGGGGTGGGGTGGGGGGGGGGTGGG
>CAMZLA010000013.1 GCA_947311665.1 uncultured Candidatus Altimarinota bacterium
ACACCAAATCCAGAAATGATAATGGAATGTCGAACAAATAAAGATTTTGAAAATATTTTACAAAATGCCGATATTTCTCTTGCTGATGGAAATGGAATTTTATGGGCAAGTGGATTAGATTTTTTACAATGGAAATCAAAACATTGGAAATGGATTATTGGGATATATTCATTATTTTTCTTTGCATTTTTCAGAAAGTTTTATAACAAAAAGATTGAAAAACCTCTTTGTGGAAGCGATCTTTTCACACAATATCTTTCATCGGCTGAAAACAAAAAACATATTTTTTTACTGGGAGGAATGAAAGGCAGTGCAAAATATATTACTAAAAAATATTCTGCACAAATATCTGGATATTTTGATGGAATGGTAAACAAAGAAAATAATAATAAAATTATTGAAGAAATTAAAAAATCTGGAGCAACGGTATTATTTGTTGCTTTGGGAGCACCAAAACAAGAATTATGGATTCATCAGAACAGAAAACTTTTAGAACAAAACACAACTATAAAAGTTGCATTAGGAGTAGGAGGAAGTTTCGATTTTGTAAGTGGGCATCAGACCAGAAGTCCTAAAATATGGAGAACTCTTGGGCTAGAATGGGGATATAGACTATGGAAACAACCAGAGCGAGCAGGGCGAATATGGAATGCAACAGGAGGATTTATAAAAGAAATTTTACAATAAAATATGGCATATCCTATAGAAAAAAAATTGGTTATTGGAATTTCATCATCTGCACTCTTCAATTTATCGGAATCGGATAAAATTTTTAGAGAAAAAGGAGAAAAAATATATTCTGAATATCAGAAAAAAAATGAAAATATTCCCCTTGAAAAGGGATCAGGATTTCCTTTTATAGAAAAATTATTATCGATTAATACCGCTCTCAATCTAGCAGAAACTCCCATTGAAGTTGTTTTACTTTCACGAAATAGTCCAGAAACAGGATTACGAGTTTTCAATTCTATAGAATATTATAATTTAGATATTTCTCGAGGAGCATTTCTTTCTGGAGAATCTCCGGCAAAATATATTCCATCATTTAATATAAAATTATTTTTATCGGAAAATGATGAAGATATTATAGAAGCGAATGAATTGGGATATTCGGCAGGGAAAATAAATAAATCACATTTTCAAGATAATGAAAAAGAAAATGATGAAAATAATACATTACGCATTGCTTTCGATTTTGATGGAGTTATTGTTGATGATGAATCGGAAAAAGTATTTCAAGAAAGTGGAAATAGTGTAGAAAAATTTTTAGAATATGAAACAGAAAAAAAAGATATTGCACACAAAGCTGGACCATTGAAAGATTTTTTAGAAGCATTATCAGAAATTCAGAAACAAGAAATTCTTAAAAAATCAGAAAATAAAAATTATACACCTATCATAGAAACAAGCATTGTAACGGCGAGAAATGCACCAGCTCATAAACGAGCAATTGGGACATTACAAAAGTTTGGAATTACTGTTGATAAAATGTTTTTAATGGGAGGAGTAAAAAAAGAATTATTGTTGAAAGAACTCAAACCTCATATATTTTTCGATGACCAAAAAACACATTTAACCGATGTTATTCCAAGTGTTCATATCCCTTTTTTTGATCCTCATAAAAAATAGTCTTTGTAATAATATTACAAAGACTATTTTTAAATTTTTATTTTTTTAAATTTCTATTTTTCTATTTTTTCTCACTTAAACTTTTCACATCAATCATAGGGATTGCTCCATCTGGTAAAATTCCCCAATTGATTTGAGGAGCCATTTTTTCTACAAATCGTAATTGAATAATTTCAGGACTTCCAGAAAGAGCTTCTCCTTTCAGTTTAATGGAAGTTGCTTCTGCTTGTGCTTCAATAATTCTTTTTTCGGCTTGAACTTCTGCATTTTTCTTTTCAAATTCTGATTTTTGAATTTGTTGTTCTGCTATTTTTTTTTCTTCAATAGCATCAAGATATTTATCAGAAAATTTCACATCTCGTACCAATGTATTTATCAATGTAATATTATTGTTTTCATAATCTGTTTTAAGCTGATCGACAATTTCTTTTTCTGCTTTAATTCGTGTTTCTTGTTTAAATAAATCGGTTGAGTCATATCCTGTAATAACTTTTCGTACAACAGACCGAACTCCAGGAGTTACAATTTTTTTCTCATAATTCATTCCAATTTCTTGCACTATTTTTGGTGCATTTATTTTTGAAATTTTATATTGAACGGTAATATCAATGCTTACTTTTTGTCCATCTTTTGTAAGAGCTTCTATAGGGTCTCGAGAAGCATTAATTGTTTTTTCTTGCATTCGTGTATCGAGAACAGTAACGGTTTCAAGAAAAGGAATCTTAAAATTTATTCCAGGATTTAATGTTTCATTTTGAATTCCTCCACTTATTTTAGAAAATACAACTCCTGTATGACCAGCAGGAATTGAGACAAACCCATCGGAAATAACAGAAAATGCAATAAACCCAATTGCTACCATTCCAAACAATCCAGAAAATATTCCACCATTATTTTTATTATTTTTATTATTTTTTACATTCATATTATTATTTTGAGTTATAGAATTAAGCATTTGAGAAATTTTTTGTTCATATTTATTGGTATCAGATTTTTTTTCTTTTTCATACTGTTTCTTTTTTTCTTTTTCATCTGATGAATTTATTTTTTTTATTTTTTCAGAATTTTCATCTAAAATATTTTTCCCAGAATCTGATGACATGAAAATGAGAAAAGCTGCAAAAAGAATGAGCGGAAGAAAAACAGGAAGTATTATAAAAAGAATAAATAATAAAACATAAGCCGCTTTTCTCCACCAAGGAGGAAGATTTTTCATAAAAAAATAAAAATTTATACTCTATAGAGAGTATATCGGAAAAAAACAAAGAAAATCAATCAATTAAAAAAAATTCTTCAAGCATTTCAGGTATTTTTATAAAGACATCTGTTTCTAAAAAAGAAAGTTCATCTGATGAAAATTTCGATAAAACAAAATCTGCCGTATTGTGAAAATATGCTTGTTTTTCATTTCCCACCCCAATTTTTATTCTCTTACATTCCTGCGTTCCCAAAACTTTTATAACATCTTTCATTCCATTTTGTCCCCCACTCGACCCTTTTTCTCGCCAACGAATTTTCCCTATTTGCATGTCTTTATCATCGTAAACAATGCAAATATTTGAAATATCTATTTTATAAAATTGTATAACAGATAATAGACTTTTTCCACTCAAGTTCATGAAAGTATGCGGTTTAAGAAAAAGTATTTTTTCTCCATTCATGTTCCCTTCAGAAATTTCTCCAAAAAATTTATTTTCTTTTTTCCATGAAGAAAAATTATATTTTTTTTGTAAAAAATCACCACATAAAAATCCTGCATTGTGTCGAGTTTTTTCATATTCTTTTCCAATATTTCCAAGAAAGCAAACAAGTTTCATATTTTTTTTATATTACTGTTCTTAACAAAATAATTTTTCTATTTCACTCAAGGCATTTACAAAAGCATCAATATCTTTTTCATCAGTATATACCCAAAAGCTCATTCGTACTGTTCCTTTTATTTTCAAAAAATGATGTAAAGGATTGGCACAATGGAAACCAGTTCGCACGGCAATATTTTTTTCTCCCAATAATACAGCAATATCTGAATGATGAATTTTTTCGTGATATAAAGAGATATTTCCACTTCTTTCATCAGGATTTTTTGGACCAACAATTTTCCAGTTTGGAAGTTTTTGTTTCAGCTGATGAAAAGCATAGTCTAATAATTTTTTTTCATGAGCTTCAATTTTTTTCATTCCTCCAATATTTTCAATATATTCTATTGCTGCACCAAATCCAATAACATTTTCTATTGCTGGAGTTCCCGATTCTAAATAACTTGGCTGAGGAAGCAGAGAAAAATCATCTTCTGTTACATCATCAACCATATCTCCACCAAATAAATATGGAGGTAAAACTTCACGAAATTTTTCAGAAAGAAATAAACATCCTGTCCCTCCTGCGCCCAATTTATGTCCAGTAATGAAGGCAGCATCAACTCCTAATTCTGTAAAATTGAAGGGAAGATGTGGAGCACTTTGACATGCATCGAGAACGGTATAAATATTATTTTTTTTTGCTAATTGCACAATGTTTTTTACTGGGAAAATTTGTCCTGTAACATTTGAAACATGAGCAAATGCTATGAGTTTTGTATTTGTTGTAAGAGCATTTTCAAACTGATGAAAACTAAAAACCCCCTTTTCATCAGGATGAATAAAAATAATTTTCACTCCTTTTTTTCGTGAGAAATGCATCCATGGTAAAATATTTGCATGATGCTCAGAAACGGGAATAATTATTTCATCTCCTTTCTCTAAAAAAAGTTCAGAAAATCCTGAAGCAAAAATATTACTGGCCTCTGTTCCATTTTTTGTAAAAATGCAATTTTGAGGTTCTACACCAAAAAAATGAGAAATAATATTTCGAGATTTTTCATATTGTTCTGTCGACTGGAGAGAAAGTGAATATAATCCTCTGTGAATATTTGAATAATTCGTTTCAGAAAAATGAGAAATTGTATCAATAACTTTTTGAGGTTTTTGACTACTCGCCGCAGAATCGAGAAAAATAAGGTCTGGATTGTTTTTAAAAATAGGGAAATCTTTTTTACAATTCATCAGAAATATTATAATTTTAATTTTTAATCTTTAATTTTTGTTGCAATAAATCTTAATAATAAATTTTTTACAACATACATGAAATAGTGTATCATATTTTCAAAAAAAATCTATTTTAAAAATATAGCACTATGCAAATATTTGACACTCATACCCATGATTATTTTCATACATTTGATAAAGATAGAGATGAAATGCTGAAAGAAGATTTTTCATCTGGAGTAATGGGGAAAGTGCAGATTGGGTGTGATGAAGAAACAAGTCTTCAGGCGTTAAAACTTGCAAGAACCGATGAAAAAATGTGGGCAACAGTGGGAATTCATCCGTGTTATGTAGAAGAAAATTTTGAAAAAAGAGAAAAAATATTTAATATTTTTGAAAAATTATTAAAAGAAAATCCTAAAAAAATAATTGGAATAGGAGAAACAGGATTCGATTTTTATCATAAAGATAGTGATGAAATGAGAGAAAAACAAAAAACTTCATTCATTCAGCATATACAATTTGCAGTAAAATATGAAAAACCTCTAGTTATTCACACGAGAAATGCACGAAAAGAAACATTAGATTTCTTTGCTGATGAAATTTCAAAATATAAAAATGTGAAAGCGGTTATTCATTGTTTTTCAGAAGATGCTCATTTTGCAAAAACAGTAACAGAGAAATATGGATTTTTTCTTGGGATTGGTGGAGTAGCAACATATCCTGCATGTAAAGAAATTAGAAATGCAATTGATGAAACTCCAATAAAATTTTTAATAACAGAAACAGATAGTCCATATCTAGCACCACAAAGCAAACGAGGAAAACGAAATCAATCAAAAAATATAAAAGAAGTTATTGAATTGATTTCTGAAATAAAAAAAATTCCACTGCAAGAGTGCAGTGAAATTTTAGTAAAAAATGCGAAACAATTTTGGGGTGTATAGAGCTAATGAGTTATTTTTTCCTTCTAAATGAAGTTTTAGGTTTCCGTTTTTTTTGTTGCCCTTCTTGTTCTCTTGAACCTCTATATTCATTTTTTTTATCTCGATGATTATAGTTTTTTTTATTAGAACTTCTAGAGTTTTTAGAAAAATTTCTTTTTTGTCCTGACCATTTTCCTTGTTTTTGTCCCATTTTTTTTCTTGGACTATTTTCAGGATGAATAATATGAAAATCGTGATTTGAATCTACTGGAATTTTTTTTCCTATCAGTTTTTGTATATCTCTTATATATGCCATTTCTTCAGCATCAGCTAAAGAAATAGCTATTCCACTATTTTCAGCTCGCCCTGTTCTTCCAATTCTATGAACATACGTCTCTGGTTCATTTGGAATTTCAAAATTTATAACATGAGACAATTTATCTATATCTATCCCTCGAGAAGCAAGATCGGTAGCAACAAGAACTTTTATTTTCCCTTTTTTAAAATCGGATAATGCATTTTGTCTAAAGTTTTGAGATTTGTTTCCATGAATTGCAGCAGCCCCAATCCCTATATTATTTATAAAATCTGAAATTTTATTAGCTCTATGTTTTGTTCGAGTAAATACAAGTACGGATTTTACAGATTTTTGTTGCAAAATATTTTTTAACAGATTTTTTTTATTTTTTGTATCAACAAATAATAGTTTTTGTGTAACTGTTTCTGCTGTAGAAGAAACAGGAGCTATTGTTATTTTTATAGGATTTTTCAACAAACTATCGGCTAAAGTAATTATTGAGTGAGGCATTGTTGCAGAAAAAAACAAAGACTGTCTTTTCTCTGGTAATGCTCTAATTATTTTTTTAACATCATGAATAAATCCCATATCAAGCATTCTATCTGCTTCATCAAGTGTAAAAATTTTAAGATTTTTTAATGAAATAATTTTCTGATTCATTAAGTCGAGTAATCTTCCTGGTGTTGCCGTTAAAATATCAACTCCTTTATTTAGTTTAATAACTTGAGAATGCTGTTTCACTCCTCCAAAAATAACGGCATGTTTAAGTCCTGTATTTGTACTATATTCTTTTATATTATCATCAATTTGAATGGCAAGTTCTCGAGTAGGAGTAACTATCAAACATTTAATTCCTGATTTTTTCCATGCACTCCAATCTCCCCCATTATTTCCCTTGTTTCGTTCTTCTAACAAAATTTGTAATGTAGGAATTGCAAATGCAGCTGTTTTCCCTGTTCCTGTTTGTGCACAACCCAAAACATCTTTTCTTTGAATTATAGGAATTATTGCTTTTTCCTGAATGGGTGTTGGAGAAATATATCCTTTTTCTGCAATTGATTGTTGAATATTTTTATCGAGTGGTAGATCTGTGAATTTCATGTGTTTTATGTTTTATAAATAAATAACAGAGAGAGCCTATACTATATTACAAAGAGATGATATTGTTTCTTTCATAATTACAAAAAAAGAAATATAAAATAATACAAAACAAAAAAGAGCTTTCTTATTATAAAAATAAGAAAGCTCTTTAATCTCATGAATATCTATATTGTAAAAAATATAAATATTAATTTATTTCATTTGAATAGAAACTTCTACTCCTGATGGCAAATGCAATGAAGAAAGTGAATTCACAGTATTTGGAGTTGCCTCCGAAAGGTCAATTAATCGTTTATGATTTCGTAATTCAAATTGTTCTCGTGCTGTTTTATTTACAAATGTAGATTTATTAACTGTAAATCTTTTGATTTTTACAGGAAGTGGAACAGGACCAGAAACAATAGCTCCTGCTCGTTCTGCTGTTTCTACAATTGTTTTTGCAGCTTCATCAATCAATGAATGATCGAAACTTTTAAGAATAATTCGTACTTTTGGTGCAGTACCCGCATCATTGGCTTTTGCCATAAGAAATAAATGTTAAAGATCTAAGTAAAAAACAATTTTTCTGGAGAAATTTTATACATTTCTCCAGAAAAATATAAGAATAATTTTTTAAATTATTTAAGGATTTTTGTAACAACTCCTGCTCCAACAGTTCGCCCTCCTTCTCGGATTGCAAATTTAGTTTGATCTTGAAGTGCAATTGCATCTCCAAGAGAAACAGTCATTTTTACATTGTCTCCAGGCATAACCATTTCAACTCCGTCTGGAAGTTTAATATCTCCTGTTACATCTGTTGTTCGGATATAAAATTGAGGTTTGTATCCAGAAAAGAATGGAGTATGTCGTCCACCTTCTTCTTTTGAAAGAACATAAACTTCTGCTTCAAATTCTGTATGTGGAGTAATTGTTCCTGGTTTTGCAAGAACTTGTCCTCGTTCTACATCTGTTCGTTCAATACCTCGAAGAAGAATACCTGCGTTATCTCCTGCAAGACCTTCTTGAAGAGATTTGTTAAACATTTCAACTCCTGTAACTGTTGCTTTTTGAGTTTCTCGAATTCCAACAATTTCAATTTCATCTCCTACTACTACTTTACCAGTTTCAATTCTACCAGTAACTACAGTACCTCGTCCTTTAATTGAGAATACATCTTCAATTGGAGCAAGGAAATCTTTATCAACTTGTCGTTCTGGAAGTGGAATATAAGAATCTAGAGCTGCAAGTAATTCAATAATACATTTAGCATCTCCGTCTACATCACTTGGATTTTCAAGTGCTTTAAGAGCAGATCCTCGAATAAATGGAATATCATCACCTGGGAATTTATATTGAGAAAGAAGTTCTCGAAGTTCCATTTCTACAAGATCAAGAAGTTCTTCATCATCTACCATGTCACATTTGTTCAAGAATACAACAATTGCTGGAACATTTACTTGTCCTGCAAGAAGAATATGTTCTCGAGTTTGTGGCATTGGTCCATCAGAAGCAGCACATACAAGAATTGCTCCATCCATTTGTGCAGCACCTGTAATCATGTTTTTAACATAATCGGCATGTCCTGGACAATCTACATGAGCATAATGTCGGTTTTCTGTTTCATATTCTACATGAGAAGCTGAAATAGTTATCCCTCGTGCTTTTTCTTCTGGTGCATTATCGATTTGATCGAATGCTTTTGCTTCACCTCCCATTGCAACTGATGCAACGTTAGTAATTGCCGCTGTAAGTGTTGTTTTTCCATGATCAACATGTCCAATTGTTCCAACATTTACATGGTCTTTGTCTCGTACGTAATCTGCCATAAAAAAGAAATAAAATTCATAGTCAAAAGGTATTTTCCCAAAAGAAAGTGAAACTGTCAAAGTATTTTTTTAGATTTGCTATTTTTATAATTTTAATGCTTCAATAAAAGTGTAAATAAGAAATTTTAATTTTTTAAAAAACAAAAAATGAAAACTGAAAACATTAGAAACTTTGCAATTATTGCTCATATTGATCATGGGAAATCTACTCTATCTGATAGAATGTTAGAAATAACAGGAACAGTGAAACAAAGAGATATGAAAGCACAACTGTTAGACGGAATGGATTTAGAAAGAGAAAGAGGAATTACTATAAAACTTCAACCAGTTCGAATGGAATGGAGTCCCAGTAAAGATTGTGATAACAGCAAAAAAGATGAAAAATATATGCTAAATTTAATAGATACACCTGGTCATGTAGATTTTCAATATGAAGTTTCTCGGTCTATTGCCGCATGTGAAGGAGCAATTTTAGTTGTTGATGCATCTCAAGGAATTGAAGCACAAACTCTTGCAAACTTATATATTGCAATGGAAAACGATCTCGAAATAATTCCTGTCTTAAATAAAATAGATTTACCAGCTGCCGACCCAGAAAGAGTTGGATTAGAAATTGAAAATATTATTGGTGTCCCAAAAGAAGAAATTTTATTAATTTCTGCAAAAACAGGTCAAGGAGTACCAGAACTCCTTGACCAAATAGTAGAAAAAATACCACGACCTAAAACACTTGAAGAATGGAGATGAAAATCTAACTTCTTAAAAACTACCCCTACTTATATGCTTATACTCCAAAAAATTCTTTATGAACAACTTGCACTGCCTCTACAGAATTTTTACCAGCAATAACAGCAGAAATATTCCCTTCATTTGCTCCTTGTGAAATCATTCGTACATTAATTTTTGCATTTCCCAATGCAGAAAAAAGTTTTCCAGATACTCCAATATGATTTTTCATTTCTTCTCCTACAATAGCAATAATAGTATTTCCACTTTCTACATCAACAAGAAATATTTTTTCTAAACTTTCAACAAGATCGGGAACACGATCTTCTCCATTTTGAATAGTAACAGAAACACTCGATTCTGATGTTGAAATAAGGTCGATAGAAATATCATAATGAGAAAATTCTTGAAATAACTGTAGCATAATCCCCGATTCTGTCATGTCTCCTGAACGAACGGTTACAATTGTTATATCTTTTTGGATTGTTATAGATTTAAAAGGTTTTCCTGAATTATTTCCTTTTCGTGTTATTGCCGTTCCATTATCCGATGGTGCCATAGTGTTTTTTATTCGCACTAAAATATCATCTTTTACCGCAGGCCAAATAGTCTGAGGATGAATAACTTTTGCTCCTAAATTTGCAAGCTCTGTTGCTTCTCCAAAAGAAATTTCATCAATAACATGTGCCTTTGGAACAATTCGTGGATCTGTAGATAAGATACCACTTACATCAGTCCATATTTGGATTTCTTTGGCTTTGCATGCTTTTCCAATGAGTGCTGCCGTAAAATCGGAATATCCTCTCCCTACGGCATTAATAATTCCTCCCGGAATTTTTCCAAAAAAACCAGTACAAATAGGAGTGATATTTTTTTCTAATAAAGGATTTAACAGTTCTGAAAGCTGATGAGACAAGGTGTTAAAAAATTCATTATTTAATTTTTGAGCACGAAGAGAAACGATATTTTCTAAATTAATAAATTGAGATTTTTCTCCCCTATCTTGCAAGTGTAAAGCAAGAAGATATGCCGATAATATTTCTCCTAAAGAAATAATTGCATCGTTTGAACGAGCTGAAACTTCTCCAACAACAATGAGTGCTGTTAAAAACTCAGAAAGATGAGAAATTCTTTCTGTAATAAATTTTTCTCCTTCATCATATAATTCTTTATTTTTTACCAATTTTTTTAATGCTTTCAAATGAATTCTTTTCACCTCTCCCAAGGCATCACCATAACACAATTCATCTTCTTTCATTGAACATTTTGCAGACTGTAATAATAAATCTGTAATTCCTGACATGGCAGAAACTGTTACCACTTTCTTTTTTTCTTCATGAGTTACGATAATATCGGCTGTTTGCATAATATTTTCTGCGCTCCCCATAGAAGTTCCTCCAAATTTTAATGAAAACATAATAATAATTGTTAAATGTATAATTTATATATTCTATAGCACTACAAACACTTTAATATATCTGCAACAACAGCAACTGCAGTTGCATCGCCTCCTGCTCCAGCCCCTTTCAAAACTAATTTTCCCAAATAATTATGAGAAATGATCACTATATTATCTGGACCAACTGTTGTTCCAAACGATGAAAATTCATCTGTTTTTTGTGGAGATATTTCCAATGAGTTTTTTGTTGCAGTGGCAATAAGCCTTATTTTTTTCTTTTCTTTTTTCGCATCTAAAAAATCTTTTGCCGTAAGATGAGAAATTCCCAATCGCTTAACCGATGAAAGATTTGGAATTTTTTTCTGGAATGCAAAATGAGAAAGAATAGATATTTTACTCGCAACATCAAACCCTTCAATATCTGCAGTGGGATCAGCTTCTGCAAATCCTAATTTTTGTGCTTTTTTCAGAACTGATGAAAATTCAATAGGGTGTTCATCGGTGCCTTTTTCCATTTCTGAACATATATAATTACATGTTCCGTTTAAAATTCCTTCAATTTTTGTAATTTCTCCAAAAGGCAGATGCTGTTTCAAGGTTTCAATAATTGGAATTCCTCCAGCAACACTTGCTTCAAATAAAATTTTTACTTTTTTTTCATCAGCAAGAGCAAATAATTCATTTCCAAATTCTGCAATAACAGCCTTATTCGCCGTTATAACATTTTTTTCTGATGATAATGCTTTTTGAATAATATCTTTTGCAATGCCTGTTCCACCAATTAATTCAATAATACAGTCAATATTTTCATCATTCCAAATATCATCATGATTATCGGTAAAAATTTTTGAATCTATTCCATTCAAGTTTTCTGTTTTCAATTCTGAAATATCTCGCACCGCAATATGCCGTATCGTAATTTTTTCTTGCAATTTTTTTTCTTGTAAAATTTTTGAAACAGAAGCGCCAACTGTTCCATATCCAAAAAGAGCAATATTTATCATATGCTTTGATTATATTACATAATTTATTTTTTCTGCAAAAATCATAGCAAAAAAAATGAAAAAATCAATTGAATAACAAAAGAGAAAAGATATATAATAGAAAGAAAAGAAAAAAGAAGAGCACAGAAGAGCACAGAAGAAAATATTATCGTTTATATTATATATGAAAAGAGAAAAAATTTTTGAAAATAATAAACAATGGGTGAAGAAAAAAATGGAAAATAATCCTCAATATTTTACAAATCTTGCAAAAAAACAAAATCCCAAAATATTATACATCGGATGTTCTGATAGTCGAGTAAGTGTTGAAACTATGATGGGAGCTGAACCTGGTGAAATTTTTGTTCATAGAAATATTGCAAACATGGTTATTTCTGCTGATTTAAATGCAATGTCTATCATTGAATATGCTGTTCAATATTTAAAAGTAGAGCAAATAATTATTTGTGGACATTATAATTGTGGAGGGGTAAAAGCGGCTATGCAATCGGAAGATTTAGGAATTTTAAATCCGTGGTTGCGAAATATTAGAGATGTATATCGAATTCATTACGAGGAATTGGAAAAAATCAGTTCTGATGAAAAAAAATATGACAGACTAGTAGAACTCAATGTGCAAGAACAATGTATAAATGTTTTAAAAACAGCGTGCGTACAAAAAGCTATTCATAAAAAAGAAGTAACAGTTGAAGGTTTTATTTTCAATGTTCATACAGGATTTTTAAAAAACTTACATCTGGACTTCCCTGCTCTTCTCAAAAATATTGAAAAAATATATAGACTTACAGAATAATTTTTTATATACTTTTTAGAGTTATACAATCATTAGATTCCCTTTTTCTCTTCACTCATATTACAATCTCTTTTTTATTATAAAGTGGTCTAATATAACCTTGAATGTTCGTGTTTATTTTTTAGATTGAAAATATTGTAAAATATTGATAAAATAACCTGAAAGATTATTTTATTTTCAGATGAGATTCAATATAACACAGCATAGAATATATAATCCTCTTTTAAGCTTTTATGAGCAGAGGTCTTTGTTTAAGGGAAAAAATAATGAACAGAGACAATTTGAAGAACAAATATCTTATGGACTTGATCTCAGAATAGAAGAATTGAAAACCGAAACAGCTATAAACCTCTCTACACTAAAAGATAAGATAATGAACTCTCTTAATAGAAAGAGAAATAATGGGGGTTTTATGGAAGATTTGCAATTAAAAGAAGATGAACTAAAGATTATTTCACAAGAGACTGCAGAAGAGGTAAGAAAAATATTTCCAAATATTTTTCCTGAACATGACTCAAAAAATAATGATTTTTCTAAATTCAAAAAATTATTAAATATATCAAACTCAATAAATTTCGAAAATGATTTAAGGTCTGTAAAAATATTTGGAAAAACTCCCAAAATATATTTACCATTAAAACTAGACAAAACAATTATTAAGAATTATAAAAAAATATTTGCACTACTCAATCAAAGAACTGATTTAAAAAAATATTTTACAAATGATGTAAAATTAATTCCAAATGGAGGAGCGCGAATAGACTTTATTTTAACAAATGGAAAAAAATATACAGCCTCACC
>CAMZLA010000014.1 GCA_947311665.1 uncultured Candidatus Altimarinota bacterium
AAAATAAAACAATGAATAAAAAATGCCCAAAATGTACAGAAATTTCTGTAAAAAAGAATGGTAAAAAATATGGAAAACAAAATTATAAATGCACGAAGTGCAAATATAGTTTTATAAATAAATCTCGCAAAACAGAAGAAACTGGATTTTCTAAAAGACATTTACAAAGAGTTTTAGACTCAGTTTCTCTTCTAACAGGAGAAGTTTTTATCCCTAAGAAAAAGACATGTTTATTGTTAGATGCAACATTTTTTGGTCGTGGATATGGAATTTTAGTAGCAAGAATTTTAGGAAAAAATATTCATTAGAGACATATTCAAACAGAAAATATTCAAGCATATAGAGTGTTATTAAATGAGTTAAAATCTCTACAATTTCCATTTTCTTCATTTGTAATTGATGGTCGTGCTGGAGTAAAAAACTTACTTCAATCAATGTTTTCAAGCCTGCCAATACAGCATTGTCAGTTTCATCAAGAACAAGTAGTTCGTCGTTATATTTCTAAAAATCCTAAATTATTAGCAAGTAAAGAGCTTGCAAAAATAGTTCATAAACTCACAAAATTAACCAGAGTAGAATTTGAAAACTTATTACTTGATTGGCATGAAAAATGGGATTGGTTTTTAAAAGAAAAAACATTGAATCCTGAAACAGGACGAAAAAGATATACTCATTCTCGTCTCAGAAGTGCCTATTTTTCTTTAAAAAGAAACTTACAATACTTATTTGTATATCTGGAATATCCAGAGTTAAAAATCCCAAATACAACAAACTCAATAGATGGAAGTTTTTCTCACTGGAAAAATAAAGTAAAAATTCACAGAGGATTACGATCAGACAGACGAAGAAAAATGATAGATGTTTTACTATTTAATTCTTAAAAAAAGAGAGATAAAAATTAAAAATTTTATCTCTCTTTTTAATGATTTATTTCCAAAATAGCACCCTGTAAATGTCCATTAATCCAAAATTGATGCAATTGTATCTACGTATGCCATTCATCATTTAACTCAAGATGAAAACCATATCCTGTTTGAGAAAGCATTTAATTTATTACCAAAATGTGGAAAAGTTGTTTTTGGCGATTTAATGTTTAAAAGCAAGGAATATGAAAAATAAATATCCATTAAGTCTATTCCATTATTTATAAAAAGAGAGAGAAAGAAAATAGATATTTCTTTCTCTCTCTTGTGTTTTCTTTTCTTAGAATATTTCTAAAGGTTTTTCTTATTCTTGTGCTTCAAATACGGCAGGTAGCAATATTTCATAAAAATCATTGAGTGTTGGAGCTTTATTTTCTGGAAGAGAAATTGTTATTTCCCAACAGTTTCCAGCAAAAAATGAAACATATGTTATCGATTGAGAAGAGGTTGATTCTATAAAAAATAGGTTTTCATCAGTTGAGTTTTTATTTATAAAACTTTTTACATATTTATTATAAATCTTTCCAGAATCTGTAATATCTATAGAAATATTTGCTTTAGTTTTCTGAGGAGTTGTAACGCTAAATGAAACAGTATCAAGAGTGTTTTCTTTGTCTGTCCAAAGAGCATTAGAAAGAGAATATTCTACAGGATATACAATTTGTACTGGTAATTCTCGGAATAAAATTTTAAACTTTTCTGTTTGACTTCCAGAAGATGGAAGTTTTGATCCTGATGAAATCAGGTTTTTAGAATTTGTATTTTTTATTTGAGGTTGAGTTGCAGCTACGGCATTTATGTTCTTTTCTGTTTTTACAATTATTGGGCTCGTAGCTTCTGGACTATTTAAAATTTGTACCACTGGAGTTTTCCAGTTTTCTTCTGAATCATCTGCAAATGAAATTTCTGTTATTTCATTTTTGTTTTCATTATTACTATTAAGAGCATTAGAATTTATATTTTCTATGCTGTCTCTCGTTTTCTCATCTGCTATTTCTTGTTCTATTTCTTGTTCTATTTCTTGTTCTTCTTCTGTGACTTTTTCTATTAGCACTTCATTCATACTTTCTTGTCCTGATGAAATAATATCAGATTCATCGTTTAATAATGCATCGAGAGGGTCTATTGATGCTATTTCAGGATTGTTTGTATTATTTCTCTCAATTTCATCACTTGAACTATCTGTATATATCATTATTCGCTCTCCTTCTTCGCTAGTAATATTCGAAATATCTCCTGATGTAAGAATTTTAGAATTTCTTCCAGATTCAGACGATGAGGGAATAGTTACTACTTCATCATCTGAAATATATGCAGTTGGTTTTGGAATTTGAAAAAAATTACCAATTGAAGATTTCATTTCATCAATATTAGTCTTAACGCTTCCTTGTTCTGGAAGAGCGTTATATCCTCCCCAAAAAAGAAAGAAAGAAGTTATAAGAGCTATAAACCATTTAAATAGCGATGAAAACTTATGTAAAACAAAATGAAATGCCCATGAAATAAAATCTTTACATGCAAATATTCCTGTAATAATGGCTGCTATAAGAGTCGTTTTTTTCCAAAAAGATGATATTTCATCCCAAAAAAGAAAGAACATTCCTCCTAGTAATAGGGCAATCAGGGTATATGATAATAATTTTCTCATAATATATAAAAGTAAAAGAATGAGTTAGATAACACGGTAATACAATTACTTTACAAATGTCAAATAATAATTCATAAAAATATTAAAAAACAGTATATAAATAGAAAATTAAAAAAGTTTTATACTTTTTTTAAAAGAAAAATTGACAGAACAAAAGAGCTATGGGTATAATGATACGGCTTTTTTATTTTATAATTTCTTTGAGACGTACAAAACAAGTATCGGGACAAAAAAATCGAATTAGACGGAATAACGACATTCGTGTTCCAGAGGTTCGACTTATAGATTCAGATGGTGAGCAAGTTGGAGTTGTTCCTGCTGCTAAAGCTCGTGATATAGCACGAAAACAAAATCTTGATCTTGTTGAAATATCTCCAACAGCAAGACCTCCTGTTTGTAAAATAATGGATTTTGGTGCATATCTCTATCAAAAAAAGAAAGAACAGAAAGAGCAAAAAAAATCTCAAAAAACTCATTCAGTAAAAGAGATTAAATTTGGAATTCGGATATCTGATCATGATTTCAAGGTTCGAACAAATAAAGCTGTGAAATTTATAGAGAAAGGTCATAGTGTTAAAGTTGTTTTACAATTTAGAGGAAGGGAACATACTCATCCAGAAATTGGGTTGAAACGAATTGATGAAATGAAGGAAGATTTGAAGGAAATTGCAAAACAAGAATTTGAACCAAAAAAACAGGGGAGAAGTATTGTTACAGAGTTTCGACCATTATCAAAAAAAGAGAAATAATTCATTTCTTAAAAAAATACATTTATTTATTTACTATGGCTACTACATTAGGAAAAGTTGGAAGACAAAAAAATCATAAAGCATCAGCTAAACGATTTAAAAAAACGGGAAGTGGGAAATGGAAAAGACTAAAAGCATGCATTCGGCATTTACTTCTTCAAAAGTCGTATCGGCAGAAAAAAATGGGAGGGAAAGTTCAGCTTCTTGCAAAGGGAGATGCTAAAAACATCTCTAAACTTCTTCCTTCTTACTAATTATATCTAGTATATAAAATAAGAACACAATTACTATATTTTTTAATATTTACAACAAATGCGAGTAACAAATGCAGTTGCCAGAAAGGCACGACATAATAAATTATTTAAACTAGCAAAGGGGTTTAAATGGGGGCGAAAAAATGTATATAGATTGGCATTAAATGCTGTTACAAAATCTGGACAAAATTCATATAGAGATCGACGACGAAAAAAACGAACATTTCGTCAATTATGGATTATTCGTATTACTGCAGCTCTTCGAGCTCAAGGAAAACGATATTCTGAATTTATGAATAAAATGACGACAAATCAAATTATCGTTAACAGAAAAATGCTGGCAGAACTGGCAGCAAATCAACCAGAAGCATTTAATGCTATTGTTGAAAAGGCTTATGCATAATGATTTCAACATAAGAAATTGTAAAAAAAAGAACTGATGAATTTTTCATCAGTTCTTTTTTTTTATAGTAGTTATCAATTTATTATTTCTTAAAAATCACTTTCAGGGTCTACATCATAAAACCTCATTTTTGCTTTATCAAATCGTAAATCACAATTCCCTAAAGGTCCATTTCTATGTTTTCGAACAAGCACCTCTGTTATTCCTGGGTGATCTGTTTCAGGATCATAATATTCATCTCTATAGAGCATTATGGTAACATCGGCATCTTGTTCAATAGCTCCAGAATCTCTTAAGTCAGATAGAAGAGGTCTTTTATCTGGGCGAGATTCAACTCCTCGACTGAGTTGAGAAAGTGCCATAACAGGAATGTGAAGTTCTCGAGCGAGTGCTTTTAAACTTCGAGAAATTTCTGCAATTTCTAATACTCTATTTCCTGCCAAGGCTTTATCTCCAGTAGACATCAGCTGTAAATAATCGATGATAATCATATCTAGTCCATTTTCTGCCTGTAGTCGCCGTGCTTTTGCTCGCAAGGCAGCAATGCTGGACTCTACAGTATCATCAATATAAATAGGAAGTTTTGACATTTTATCCATTGCTGGTCCCATTCTCATAAATTCATCATCGCTCAGTTTTCCTTTTTGTAATTTCCACATATCAACTTGCAGCATGTTGGCAAACATTCTATCTGTAAGCTGTTCTTTAGACATTTCTAATGAAAAAATTCCAACAGATTTTCCATATATTTCTGCTGCATTAATAGCAATTGCAAGGGCAAACCCTGTTTTTCCCATAGAAGGACGAGCCGCAACAACAACCATATCTGAAGGTTGAAATCCTCCCAATATTTTATCAACTCCTTCAAATCCACTTTTAACTCCTGTTTCTAGTGTATCATCATCACAATCATGTCGTTCTGAGAAAAATTCAAACCGACCAGATAAAATTTCTTTAATAGAAACAAATTTATTTTTAAGAAATGTTTGTGAAATTTGAAAAACTTCTTTTTCACTCATTTCCAATAACCCTTCAATGTCTCCATCTTCTTCATATCCATATGAAGTTATCTTTTGTCCAGCGTTTACCATTCGTCGTAATGTCGATTTTGTTTTTACTATCTGAGCATATTCCATTATATTTACTGCCGATGGAACAGTTGTCATCAGTTCTGCAAGAAATCCTACACCTCCCAGTTTTTCCAATAAATTTTTTTTCTTTAACTCTTCTGGAACTGTTACCATGTCAATTGGTTTTCTTTGATTTGATAATAATAAAATTATTTCATAAATATCTCGATTTGCTTGAGAATAAAAATCGTCTACAATAAGAAAATCAGAGACTTTCATTAATGCATCTGGATCAATAAGGAGTGATCCGAGTACTGAATGTTCTGCTTCTATTGAATGTGGGGGGATTTGAATGTTTGTCATATTTTTTCTATTGATAAATCTATCATTGCAAAAAATATTATATCATGTTTTTCTCTTTTCTTGCATATTCTATTTTTTTTAGGTACTCTAAAAAGGAATAAAATATTTAAAATATATAAATGTCTGAACAAGAACTTCCACACGAAACAGAACTTCTTCCTACAAATTTAATAGATAGAGAAATTTGTACAGAAATGAAGGAATCATACATTTCATATGCCATGAGTGTAATTATTTCTCGTGCATTGCCAGATGTTCGAGATGGGTTAAAACCTGTTCATCGAAGAATTTTATATTCGATGCATAAAAATGGACTTACTTCTCGAGCAAAATTTAGAAAATCTGCAACTGTAGTAGGAGATGTTATGGGGAAATATCATCCACATGGAGATAGTTCTATTTATGAAGCAATGGTAAGAATGGCTCAATATTTCTCTATGAGATATATGCTGATAAATGGACAGGGAAATTTTGGTTCTATCGATGGAGATAATGCAGCAGCAATGCGGTATACAGAAGCAAAAATGCAATCTATTACAGAAACAATTCTTGCTGATATAGATAAAGATACGGTAAATTTTCAAGATAATTATGATGGATCTCAACGAGAACCAACAGTTCTTCCTTCACGAGTTCCAACATTACTATTAAATGGAGTAATGGGAATTGCTGTTGGTATGGCAACAAATATTCCTCCACATAATTTAACAGAAGTAATAAATGGACTTTTGCATATTGCAGATAATCCAGAAGCATCACTTGATGATTTAATGGAATTTATTACAGGTCCAGATTTTCCAACAAGTGGACGAATATATGATAAACAAGCAATTAGAACGGCATATGCAACAGGTCGAGGTTCTATTATTATGCGAGGACGAGCAGAAATAACAGAAACAAAAACGGGGAAAGCGCAAATAATCATTTCAGAGCTTCCATATCAAGTAAATAAAGCAAAATTAGTAGAAAAAATAGCATATCTTGTACGAGAGAAAATTATAACAGGAGTTTCTGGCTTACGAGATGAATCGAATAAAGAAGGAATTAGGGTTGTTATAGATTTAAAAAAAGATTCATTTCCCAAAAAAGTTTTAAATCTTGTTTATAAAAATACTCAACTTCAATCTTCGTTTGGATGTAATTTTATTGCTCTTGTTGATGGAGGAAAGCAGCCTCAACTTCTTGATTTAAAAACTATTTTAGAAGAATTTCTTTCTCATAGAAAAGTTGTTATAAGACGGCGAACAGAATATGAACTCAGAATTGCACAAGCTCGAGCACATATATTAGAAGGACTAAAAAAAGCATTAGATCATATTGATGAAATAATTGCATTAATTAGAGGAAGCCAAACAAAAGAAATTGCAAAAGAAAAACTGATAGAAACTTTTCAATTTTCAGATATTCAAGCAACAGCTATTCTCTCTATGCGATTGCAAACACTTGCAGGTCTAGAGCGAAAAAAAATTGAAGATGAATTAGCGGATAAACTTGCATTTATTGCCGATTGTGAAGATATTCTTGCAAACCCAGAACGAGTAAAATCTATAATGGTAGAAGAATTATCTGAAATAAAAGATAAATATGGAGATGAGAGAAAAACAGAAGTTATTCCTCACGCAGTTGGAGAAATTTCTGCCAAAGATATTGTTCCAAATGAACCAATGATTGTAACTCTTTCAGAAGGTGGATATATTAAACGGTTATCTCCAAATTCTTATAAAGCACAAGCGAGAGGAGGAAAGGGGAAGTTAGGATCAGCTGCAAAAAGCGGAGATGTATTACTTACTTCTCTGTTTACATCAAATCATAATAATTTATTATTCTTCACATCAAAAGGACGAGTGTTTACACTTCCTGCATATGAAATTCCTGAAGTAAGTCGAACAGCAAAAGGGCAAGCGATTGTAAATCTTCTCAATTTAGGAGATGGAGAAATGGTTACAAATGTATTGGATAGCACAAAAGAATCTGGAAAATATTTTTTCTTTTGTACAGAAGGAGGTGTTGTAAAACGAACAGAATCTAGTTTATTTAATAATATTCGACAAAATGGGCTTATTGCTGTTGGATTAAAAGGAAATGATGTTCTAAAATGGGTAAAACCGTCATCTGATGAAGACGAAGTAATGATTGTAACAAGTGATGGAAAAGGTATTCGTTTTGAAGCCTCAACTATTCGTTCTATGGGACGATCTGCAGCAGGAGTAAGAGGTATTAGATTGAAGCCAAATGATAAAGTTGTTGGAATGGATATTATTAAAGAAAGAGATGAAACTTCTCAAATATTGGTTGTAATGGAAAATGGATTGGGGAAAATGACAAAAGTTTCTGCATATCGAGCACAAGGTCGAGGTGGAGGAGGAGTTAAAACTGCAAATGTTACCAAAAAAACAGGACAGGTTATTTCTGCAAAAGTATTACCAGAAAATTTTGAAGGAGATTTAATGCTTTCTGCCCAGTCAGGTCAAGCAATTAGAATGTCTATTTCAGAAATTCCATCTCAAGGACGAGCAACTCAAGGAGTAATATTGATGAGATTGCCAGAAGGTGATAGAGTTTCATCAGTTTCTGTTATTGCTGATGAAAAAGAACTGGAAGGAGGGGAAAATATTGAACCAGAAGATGTTACAGGAGGGGAACAAGCAGAACTCTTATAATTTTTTAGAATATTTATGAAAACGACACAACTTTTATTTATTGGGCTTACAGGAACTTTCTTTTTCTTTTCGGGATGTATTATTTCTGATGAAAAAAATAATCAAGAAGAAATTTCTGCAACACCACGAATTGATTTAACAACACAAACTACGACAAAACCAAATGGAGAAGAGGTTATTATTTATTCTTCAGATACTCAATCGGTAAAAGGAAAAGAAGCAGTTATTCGAACTCGCCAGTCTTTTAAAAAGGTTGAAGATTCAACTTTGACCATTGAAAAAGAAACCACAGAAGTCTCAGATTTCATAAAAAATTCCACCATTACCATTAAAAATGGAGGAATATTAAAAGCCAAATATGTGAAAAATTCTAAAATAATAGTTTTGAATGGAGGAGATTTACAAATCTCAGAAAGAATGAAGGAAACAGAAGTAATTTTAGAAAATGGGAAATTCTCACTAGAGCCGATGAAAATAGATGATGCATCAACAATCACTACAAAATAGTAATTATTGATAAATATCCATTTTACAAAAAAGCCTTTTTATGAGAATTCTCAATGATAAAAAGGTTTTTTTGAATTATTTTATAAAAAAATTATGAAAAGAAAAAAACGAATTGCTATTATTTTAGCAGGTGGAACAATATCAGAATATAAAGACAGTCTGTCTGGAGGGATATTTTCTTTTGAAACAAAAGAACAGTTATCTCAATTTCTCCCAGATTTAGAAGAAAATTATAGATATTCTCTTTTTACAAATATTACAAAAAATAAATATTTTATGACGCTTTCCGACTGGGAAAATATTTATACTCTTGTGAGAAAAAAATATAAACATTTTGATGGATTTGTTATTGCTCAAGAGTCAGATTCTTTGCTTTTTGGTTCAGCGTTACTTTCTTATATGCTTGCAGAATGTAAAAAACCTGTAATTTTTCTTGCTTCTCCTTGCCCTTTTGGAACTATGGGAGTTTTAGGAAAATCGGCAGAAAATGAACTGATGAATGCTATACATTTTGCAGCTTCCGATCTTGGAGAAGTATGTATTTATGATAATAATTTATTGCATAGAGCAATACGATCGAATCGAAAAAACTTACTTGACTCATCATCATTTTATTCGTATCAAACAGATCCATTAGGAAAATATGAAGAAGGGAAAATTTCTCTTTTTCTTCATCGAGAGCATAAAGATATTGAAAAAGAAAATTATCCATATATTTTCCCTCAAGAAAAAATATTGTTTTTACGAATGTTTCCTGGGTGTTCTTTTCAGTTTTTACAACCAATGCTTCAACAAGAAAAAACACGATGTATTGTGATAGAAACATTGGGATATGGTTCGTTGTCCGAAGATCAAGTATCTATTCTAACAAAAGTTGCTTTATCAGGAGTTTGGCTTGTTCTTCTTGCAAAACATGATTCAAGTGAACGAGGATTTCCTATGGACTGTGATATGTTAAATATTCCCAATATGGTTCTTTTGCAAAACACAACAGTGTGGTCAAGTTTTGCAAAGGCTCATATTGCAATGCAAAATATAGATAATTTTACAGATTTTTCTAAATATATGAAAACATCTTTTAATGGTGATATTGTAGAATAGCTGAAAAGAGAAAATGTTGAAAAAATCTATTGATTGCTTCATTGATATTTGAGTATACTTTTCTGGCAGTTTTTATATTTTTAAAAATTGTAGCAAAACATATTGGAGAGATGGCAGAGTGGTCGAATGCGATGGTCTTGAAAACCATTGAGCTCGTAAGGGCTCCTAGGGTTCGAATCCCTATCTCTCCGCCAGTTTTGCATATTTAAATTATTTATTATTGAGTTTTATATAGACGAGTAGCTCAGTTGGTAGAGCACCGGTCTCCAAAACCGGGTGTCGCAGGTTCAAGTCCTGTCTCGTCTGCCAGATATATAATATATAAAAAAGAGAGTTTTTATATAAACTCTCTTTTTTTATACTTCGATAAAATCAGTATCCGATATAGAATTTACTCTTTGTTAAAAGTGAATATCTAAAGCATTTAATTTTACAGAATCTCTTTAAAATAATTCTGAAACAGATCGCTCAGATATAATATTTTTAATGATTTGAGCTAATAATGGAGCACAAGAAAGAATTGTACAATTCCTTAGTTCTTCTTGAAGCGGAATAGAATCAGAAATAACAATTTCTTTAAATCCAGAATTTTTAAGCCTTTCAATAGCTGGTCCAGAAAATATGGGATGCGTTGCACAGAGATATACATCAGGGTTTGCACCATGTTTAATGAGTGCTTTTTGTGCTGCACAAATTGTTCCTGCTGTATCTACCATATCATCAACCAATATACATGTTTTCCCTTTAATATCTCCAACTACTTCATTTACTTCTGCTTGATTGTGAGCAGGACGAGATTTATGCATAATTGCTAAATCTACTCCTAATTGGTCGGCGAATTTTTTTGCATATTTTGCTCCTCCAGCATCTGGTGAAACAATGAGAAAATCATCAATATTTTTTTCTTTAAAATATTCAATAAACATTTTTTGTGTATTCACATTATCTACGGGAACATCAAAGAACCCTTGTGTTTGGTCTGAATGTAAATGAAGTGTAATCATATGGCTTGCTCCACTTTTTACCATTAAATCTGCCATGAGTTTTGCAGAAATTCCTTCTCGTGCATCATGAATTTTATCTTGTCTGCTATATCCAAAATGAGGAAGTACTACATGAATATTTTTTGCAAAACTTTGTTTTGCTGCATCACACAATAAAAACAATTCCATAAAATCATCATTTACTTTTTCTGGTCTAATGGTATGAAAAAGAAAAACATGTTTCCCTCTAATACTTTCATCATATTTTACATAAATTTCTCCACAAGAAAATTTTTTTACCGTAAGAGAAGATAATGTAACTCCCAATTCATCGGTTACTTTTGATGCAAAATGAGATCCTGCTTTTGATGAAAAAAATTTTACTTTATTTTCAAGTGTTGTTTTCATAGAAGATAGATATAAAATGAGAAATAATGATGTATTTATAGAGCATTGAACGCTATATTATTCACCTAATGTGTATGTATCTGGTTTACAATGTAATTTTTTTAGAACTTCTTCTTCTACTGTTTCCAATTTTACAATTTCTTGTTTTCCAAGTTTCATATCTCGTAAAATAGCATTTCCATCTCTAATCTCTATTTCTCCCAATATTATACACCATGGAGCTTTACATTTATCTGCCATTTTCAATTGAGCTTTCATCGAACTTTTTCCCATTCCTCCAATGGAATGAATTCCTTTGTCTCGAAGATTTGTTGTGATTTTTAATGCTTTTTTCTTTCCTTCTTCTCCCAATTGTGCAACAAAAACTTGCACATTATCTTTTATTGGTGGTTTTATTCCTGCCGCTTTCATATGATCAATAATTCGTTCAACTCCCATTGCCATTCCTACGGCAGGAGTATGTTTCCCTCCCAATAATTCTGCTAGTCCATCATATCGACCTCCTCCTCCGATTGCATTTTGAGATCCTAATGATCTATCCCAAAATTCAAAAACAGTATCACAATAATAATCTAATCCTCGAACAAGTCCTTCATTTTCAAAAAATGGAACATTCAATTCTCGTAAATAATCTTTTACAGTCTCATAATATTTGCTACTTTCATCATCAAGAAAATCTTTCAATTTTGGAGCCATAGAAACAAGAATTTGATCATCTTCATCTTTTGAATCGAGAATTCGCAATGGATTTGTTTCGAGTCGTGCCTGAGATTCTGGAGACAGATGCTGTACCTTATCAAAGAAAAAATCTTTTAATGCTTCAATATAATCAGATCTGTTTTTTGCAGATCCTAAACTATTTATTTGTAAATCTACTCGCTCAGAAATTCCTAAATCTTCTAAAATTTTATATGACATGTGAATCATTTGTGCATCTATAGAAGCATCTTTTACTCCTAAAATTTCAAAATCACACTGATGAAATTGTCGAAATCGTCCTTTTTGAGGTCTGTCATATCGAAATTGTGGTTCGATAGAATAGAGCTGAACTGGTTGTGGAAGAGTATGCATTCCATGTTCTATATATGCTCGTACAATTCCTGCAGTTGCTTCTGGTTTTAATGTCATAGAAACTCCAGAACGGCTTTCCATATTAAACATTTCTTTGCTTACTACATCGGTACTTTCTCCCAATGCTCGAACAAAAACACCTGTTTCTTCCATTATAGGAGTTGTAATTCTTCGAAATCCAGATTGACGACTTCTGTGTCGCACTGCTTTTTTTACCATCGTATAATAATCTTGGAAATCTGGTAATAAATCTTGAAATCCTCGTAATGTTTGAAATTTTTTAGGTTTTTCAATTTTTTGTTTCTTTTCTTCTGATGAATTTTCTATTACTTCATCCGTTGTATTTTGTTCTGCTTCTGTATTATTTTCTGCCATGGAAATATGTGAAAGAGTTGTATAATAGTATATATATTATCTCGTAAAAGATATATTGTTGCAAGATTATTTGTTTTGTTTTACAATTATTTAGAAAAATCGATAATGAAAGGAGTACTTTATTTTTTAAAAAATAAAGAGGAACGTCCGAGCTGATGGATACCAGCATTGCCTTTTAACGAAAGGAATTCTATCTTTGATAGAATATGGAAAGTGTCACAGAGACGAGCAGTCTTCCTTTGGTAAGATGATATGAAACGTCCTGCTTCTGGCGGGATTCTCATCAGTAATGATGAATGAACGATAAACCCCAGTGTTTCAGCAAGGCAAGATGGTGTATTGTTCTGCTTCATGGTACTAATTGACAGAATAATCACTTGCCGCTTGATTTTATAAGCAATTATAAAACGAGAAAGATTCTCCTTTGAAAAACAGAACTCGGCGTATGATTTATCGATTTTTCTTGAAAAAAAATATTATATTTTAACTTTTATTTTCTCATGTCTCAAAATCTCACAATTTTTTCTCAATCGGAAAAATATTTATCACAATTAAAAAGTTATGAAATTATAGAACAGGGACATTTTGAATATAAAGGACTGGCACCAGATGGAACTCATTTACGAGGAGAATATTTTGTAAATTTTCGAAAATTGAAAACGGATCAAGAAATAGCACTTGTTCCATTATATTGGCAAGCTATAGAAGAATTTTTTGCAGAAAAACTCGACTCTTTAATAATAGTCGGAGTTGCTTTTGGCTCATTAAGCCTTCCTAAAGTTATTCAAACATTAGGATTTGAAAAATATGGAATAGAATATGCTTATACAGAAAAACGAAATGGAATATTGGGATTATATGGAGAACAAGCAGAAAAATGCCGAGGAAAACATATTTTATTTATAGAAGATGTGTTTAATAATGGAACTTCTATAAAAGAATTGAGCAAAGAAATGGAAGAAAAAACAGCAGATTTAGAGTTGAAAGGATATTCTGTATTATATGGAGTGCATAGAGGGCATACTTTTGCAGAAAAACCTGCAGGAGAAATTTTTGCAATGAGTCAGATTTTTGCTCCAGCAGTGCATTCATCAGAACTTTCTGATGAAATTTTAAAAAGACCGTTGAAAGAATATAAAAAATAATTTTTTGTCATGGAAGAAAATATTGCATTTATTGACGGGCAAAATCTACATATGGGAACTCTGTGTTCGGATACTCCTTGGAAGGTCGATTTTAAAAGATTTCGAAGATTTCTATTGGAAAAATATAAGGTTTCTCGTGTTTATTTTTATATGGGATTTTGGCAAGAAGAAAATAAAAAACTATATAAAGAAATACAATCAGCAGAATATATTTTACAATTTCGCAAACACAGTGCCTTGATGAAAGGAAAGAAAAAAGGAAATGTTGATGCTGACATTATTTTTGATTGCATGAAAATACTCTATAAAAAAAAAGAGTTTAAAAAAATAATTTTGGTTTCTGGAGATGGAGATTTTAAGGCCTTAGTAGATTTTCTTATAGAGGAAAATAGATTTGAAAAAATTTTATTTCCTACATGGAAATTTGCATCATCTCTCTATAAAAAAATGTCACATAAATATTATGTAAACCTTGATGTCAATTCTACAAAAATAAAAATTTGTAAGAAAAAAATGAGAAGGGGGCATTAGGTATCTCTCCGTTCTGGACCCTTCTCGTCTTGAACACTGCTATTCTATCATAAAAAATAATTTTTTGTCAAAATAAAATGTTAAATCTATCAGTTAAATGTTGCAACATATCATTTCCAAATCCATTTGTACTCGCGAGTGGAATATTGGGAGTAACGGGAAAAAGTTTTGAATATACTATTGAAAAAGGGTGCGGTGGAATTACTACCAAATCACTCTGGAAAAATCCTCATCCAGGTCATAAAAATCCAACAATGTTTGGAACCGATGAATATTTTATGAATGCTGTTGGTCTTTCTGATGCGGGAATAGAAAAAGCGATTGAAGAATTAGGAGAATATTTACCGAATAGAAAAGCACCTCTTATTGCCAATATTGTAGGAGGAAAAAAAGAAGAGTTTCGAGATATGGCGGCAGCGATAGAAAAAATGGAAATAAAACCAGATATGCTGGAAATAAATATTTCTTGTCCAAATGTAGAAGATGAATTTGGAAAGCCTTTTGCCTGCGATATGGTTTCGGCAGCAGAAGTAACAAAAATAGTAAAAGAAGTTACTTCTCTTCCTGTTTCGGTAAAACTTTCGCCAAATGTCGAGAACATCGGTCTTATTGCGCAAAGTGTTGTGGATGCTGGGGCTGATGCGATAACAGCGATAAATACCGTTGGTCCAGGAATGCGATGGGATATCGATCTCAAATCTCCTATTTTATCAAATGGAGTAGGTGGAGTTTCTGGTCCTGCTATTTTCCCTCTTGCGGTCAAAGCGGTTTATGATATTTATAAAGCCTTAAAAAATAACCCAAAAAAAATTCCTATAATTGCTACAGGAGGAGTAAATTCTGGACGAGATGCTCTTGAAATTATGATGGCAGGTGGAACACTCGTAGGAGTTGGAACTGCTATTTATTACCACGGTGATGAATTTTGGAAACAGGCAACTGATGAAATGAACCAATGGCTGGAAAAAGAAGGAATAGAAAATATTGAAGAAATTATTGGAATATTTCATCGGTAAAAAATTTTAATCAAAAAACTATGTCAAA
>CAMZLA010000015.1 GCA_947311665.1 uncultured Candidatus Altimarinota bacterium
ATCTTCTTGTGGATTTACTCGTCCATCGACATGATGAACATTGTCATCTTCAAAAAATCGGACAACCATAGCAATTGCATCACAATCCCTAATATTTGCTAAAAATTTATTTCCAAGACCTTCTCCTGTGCTGGCTCCTTTGACCAATCCTGCAATATCAACAAATTCTATGGTAGAATGTAAAACTTTTTCTGGTTTCACTATTTTTGAAAGTTTATCAAGTCGAGAATCTGGAACTTCCACCATCCCAACATTTGGGTCTATAGTACAAAAAGGGAAATTTTCTGCAGCAGCCGCAGAAGATTTTGTTATTGCATTAAAAAGAGTAGATTTCCCAACATTAGGAAGTCCTACAATACCAATTTGAAGAGCCATATTTTTGTGATGAAAGATATAATACAAAAAATATTCTATAGAAAAAATATTTTCTTGTATAGAACTCTTTTTTTTATTATATTGGTATAAAAAAAATAAAAAATTCTAAATTTTTATTTATATAGTGTTATTATTTCTCAATATATTTTCATATGTCTTATTCATCATTTATTACCGATGCATTGCAAATTGCAACAGGAGAGAAAAAAACTTTTCCAATCGATATTGTTCCGTCTTCAGATCTTCCAATAGATTTTTTAGAATGGGAACAGGCTGTTCGATATTTAGAAAGTAAGGGTTTTGTTATATCGGCTATAACTGATGAATTTCCAGATGGAGTATATATTGCCGAAGGATTATCGGCAAAAGGAATGCTGAAAGGGTGGAAATTGGAAAATATTATTCCTCAAAAAATTCTTGTAAAAAATATTTCTTGGCCATATCAAACCATACAACCAGAAAAACCAGATACATCACTTGGGTTAAAAGTTGTTGCTCATCATACACTTTCTTTTATTTTAGGAACAAAAAAAACGCTTTGGGGGAAACTTGAATCTCTCCCATATGGAATTTTTGGGCTTTCTCTTGCCGATACTTCTGGAATTCAATATGGACAATCTGGGTTTGAAGGAGCATGTGCTATGAAAAATGAAAAAGGGGAAACATTCGGATTTCGTCTCGATGAAAATGCAAACAGATTTAATAAAAGTGTTCAGTCGGTTAATCTCCCAGAAATTTCTGCAGAAACTATTCAAAAAGGAATTGAAATAACAATAGCAGAAAATAAAAATTATATTCCCAAAAATGGAGAAGGACAGTTATATATCCGCCCATCTTTTTCTGGACTTTCTGGTGGACTTGGAATTATCGTTCCAGATTTTTTTCTTATCACAATAGAAATTGCTGCAATGGGTTCATATATGGCTCCATCGATTCAAATTGAAGGACGAAAAGATATTCAACGACCAGCAACAGGATCAAATAAAATTTCTCCAAATTATGGTTCTTCTTTTTTAATAAAAAAAGGAGTAAAAGCACGAGGGTATACCGATTATTTATCATTTGATGAAAATGGATATGCCGAAGAAGTTGCAACATGTGCTATTGCATTCATCGATGAAACAGGGAAATTTATTTTTCCTCCTGTACAAAATGAAATTGATGAAAAACCTCGTCATATTCTTCCTTCCATTACACGAAAATCAACAATTGAAATGCTGAAAAAAATTGGAGAAATTGTTGAAATTAGAGATGTTCATGCCGATGAAATTTCAGAAATGAAAGGAGTTTTTACCATGGGAAATGCTGTAGGATTGGTTCATGTAGAAGCTATTTGCATGAAAAATTCTGAAACTGATGAAGGGATTGTTTTACATTTTTCAGATGAAAAAATAAAAAATAAAATTTTTGAAATAAAAGAAAAATTGTTTTCTGCAAGAATTGGAAATTTGAAAGGCTTTGAATCATGGGCAAAAAAATTGGGATAATATTTTTTTGCAAATATTTTTTTCAATCTTCTCTATTCAATTTTTTATGCCACAATAATTTTTGAAGAAGTTCAATAATTCGTACAATTAAAGCGCGTTGTTCTTCTTTAAAAATCATTTGGTATTTTTCGAAAAACCGTAAAGTTTTTATTGTTAAGACTTTTTTAGCACTATAACATTTTTCCATTCGTTTAAAATTTCGTTGCAATTTTTTCCATCGTTCATCAGTTGGATATTTTTCAATTAACTCAAAATATCGATCAGTCATTTGCTGTCGTTGACTTTCAAACCTTTCTTTTGAAATGATGAGTGGCATTATTTTTTAAGTAATAATGGTTCAAATTCAAAAACTTTTTCTCCTACAAAAAGAGGAGTTCCTGTTTCAACTCCCATTCCTAAAAGTTTTTTTTGAATTCCCATTTTATGAATAACATCTCGTACTCGCATAACCGCTTCTTTGTTCATGAAATCGGTCATCACAACAATTTGTTCAAATCGTTGTCCTGTTATTCGGAACCCTTCTTTTCTCGATTCTCCATAGTGGTCTCCTTTTTGTATCTCTGGTTCAATTGTAAAATGTTTTGGGTCTATTTTTTCAAGATGAGGCTGGAATAGTTGAATTTCTTCTTGTTGTGCATTTTTTTCAGCTTCCAATTTTTCTGCTTGTTTATTTTTTTCTATAATTTCCCAAGTTTTTTCCAGTAAAATTTGTAATCCTTTTCCTGCAAACGATGCTATGGAAAGTGGTTTTTTCCCAATTTCTTTTTCAAATTCATCCTTTAAAAAATCTAACAATTCACTATCTCCCTGAAGCATGTCTTCTTTTGAAAAGACAACAATTTCTTCTTTTTTTGCCAGTTCCGATGAATAATTTTCAAGTTCTTTTCTTATTTTTTTATAATCCTCAAGAGGTAGAGGTTGGGAAATATCAACAAGATGAATAAGAATTTTACTTCGAGAAATATGTCGTAAAAATTCATCACCTAACCCCTTTCCTTCACTTGCTCCTTCAATTAAACCAGGAATATCACATGCAACAAAACTTCTATTTTCACTCATTTTTACAACTCCTAAATTGGGAATAAGAGTTGTGAAATGATAGGCAGCAATTTTTGGTTTAGCAGCAGAAATCTTTGAAATTAATGTCGATTTTCCAGCAGAAGGAAGCCCAATTATTCCAACATCAGCAACCAGTTGCAGTTCTAAATCTATTTCAATTTCTTGACCTGGTTCTCCCAGTTCTGCAAATCGAGGAGTTTGACGAATAGAGCTTTTAAAATGTTCATTTCCATATCCTCCTCGTCCTCCTTTTAAAATTTCAAATTCTTCATTATGAATCCGAAAATCATATAAAATTTCATCACTCCCTTTTTTTCTCACAATCGTCCCAACAGGAATATCAAGAATAATATTTTCTCCACTTTTTCCATGCATACTTCGCCCTGTTCCCTCAATTCCATTTTCAGCAGAAAACTTTTTTTTAGTATGCAATTCAATTAAACTATTTAAATTTTCATTAGCCTTTAAAATAACGCTTCCACCAGCACCTCCATCTCCTCCATCAGGACCTCCTTTTGCTAAATATTTAGCTCGATATAACGATATAGAACCTCGTCCACCGTTTCCTGCTTTTAAGTGTAATGATGTTTGATCACAAAACATGAGTATTAATATTTAAGAGAGTAATAATTGTATTTTTTCTAGTACTGATGATATTTCAGATTTTTTTGATTTTTCTATAAAAATAATATTTCTAGCTCTCCAATCTAAACTTTTACAATGGTCAGATAAGATAACTCCAGATATTTTTTTACATGATAGCTCTACTTCAAAAGGGTATCCTTTTTTCTGTGAAGTAATGGGAGCAAAAAGAGCAAGTCCTGTTTTTTTATTATATTCTTTTGGAGATAGAACAATAGAAGGTCTTCGTCCTTTTTGTTCATGTCCTGCTTGAGGATTAAATTGTAACCATACAATATCGCCTTTGCTAGGTATATATTCTATGTTTTTTACCATACTTCACTTCCAACAGGATATGAAGGTTGTGTTTCTTTATGAATGTTTTTTGGAGTAACTTTTTGTAATAATTCATCAAGAGATTTTTTTTCCTTTTTTTTAATGATAAGGGAATTATCTTTTATAGTAAAAAAAACAGTGTCTGAAGCAGAAAGATGTAAAGTTTGAGCAATTACTTTAGGAATTCGAAGTCCTAAACTATTTCCCCATGGTGATATTGTTGCATTCATATTTTTTTATAAAAATATATAAATAAATTATACATTGTATATCATTTTTTTATCAATACATTTTTGTATAAATAATTTTATATTTTATATGATGATTTTATATAATAATTTTATGGAATATATTTTTTCTTTTATTTTAAAAAAGTAGACAAAAAAGAATGTTTCAATTAAAATATATCAGTATTAAGAAATATATTATTATTTTCATGAAAAAAATAACAAAAGCACTTTTCCCTGTTGCGGGTATGGGAACTCGAATGTTACCAGCAACAAAAGCGATACCAAAAGAACTCTTACCCATTTACAATACTCCAATTATAGATGTTTTAATTGAAGAATGTATGGAGGCTGGAATTGATGAAATTATATTAGTAACTTCTCGAGAAAAATATTTAATAGAAAATTATTTCGATTCTTTTCATGAACTGGAAAAAAAATTAGCAAAAAAAAGAGATTTTGAACGACTTGCACGCATTCAAAAATTTAAAAAAATAAAATTTTCATCAGTGCGACAAGGAGAACAGCTCGGAGATGGACATGCAATAATGCAAGCAAAACATTTATTGGGTGATGAACCATTTCTTGTTATTTTTGGAGATGATTTAACATTTGGAACTCCTTCATCGGTTGCACAACTGTTGCAAGCCTATGAAAAAACACAGCATTCCATTATTGGTGTACGACAGGTTCCACGAGAAACTCTTTCATCATATGGAGTGGTTGCTATTTCTGGAAATTCTGATTTAGAAGCTATCTCAGGAGTTGTTGAAAAACCAAAAATTGAAGATGCTCCATCAGATAAAGCAGTTATTGGGAAATATGTGTGTACTTCAGAAATATGGACAGCTCTTGAAAATGCAGGAACTTCTCATGGAGGGGAAATGCGACTTATTGATGGTTTTGAAATTATGTTAGAAAAAAATCAACAAATTTCGGCACAGACAATTTCTGGTGAAAGATTTGATGCAGGTTCTACAAAAGGTTATTTTCTAGCAAATGTTTTTATGGCAATGAAAAGTGGGGAAGTTTCAAAAGATGAAATTTTAGAGGTAATAAAAAAATAATTTGTTGTTAATTTGATATTGTAGTATGCTTACAGAGTAAAAAAATATTTATCATTTTATTCATTTATTATATGTTTGCAGATTTAAAAAAATTCCTTATTAAAGGAAATGTTGTTGATTTAGCAGTTGCGGTTATTATTGGTGCTGCTTTTGGGAAAATAGTGTCTTCTTTTGTAAAAGATATTATAATGCCACCAATTGGAGTTCTTCTTGGGGGAGTTGATTTCTCAGATTTAGCAATTGTTTTACAAGAAAAAACAGCGGATACGGCAGAAGTGGTAATGTCTTATGGGGTTTTTATTCAGACAATTGTAGATTTTGTAATTGTTGGAACAACAATTTTTATTGTTGTGAAATTGATTGAAAAAGCACAAAAGAAAAAAGAAGAAGTAAAAGAAGACAAACCAGCAGCAGATATTGCATTACTTACTGAAATCCGAGATTTATTAAAAAAATAAGTTTTGCAGATATTTATAAAAAAAATACTCTTTCCAAAAGAGTATTTTTTTTTTATGATTTGAAAGAAAGAAAATAAATCTGGGTTGATAGCTCAGTGGTAGAGCAGAAGCCTCTTAAGCTTTTGGCCGTGGGTTCGAATCCCACTCGACCCACCAGATTTTCATCCGTTTATATTTTCAATTTATTTGTTTTATGCAGTGTCCAAAATGTGATTGTGTGCAAACAAAGGTTGTAGATTCTCGAACGATAGAAAAAGGAAAGGTAACACGAAGAAGACGACAATGTTTAGAATGTAATGTTCGATTTACGACTTTTGAACGCATCGAGATTACAGATCTTGTAATACGAAAATCAGACAATACATCAGAGCTCTATTCAAGAGACAAACTGGAAAGAGGAATTTGGCTTTCTTGTGGGAAACTAGATATTACAAAAAAAGATATAGATGAAATGATTTCTTCTCTGGAAGAACAATGGTTTGCTACAAAAGAGATTTCTTCTAAAAAAATTGGAGAAGATGTTATTACTGCTTTGAAAGAGTTGAATGATATTGCCTATATCCGTTTTGCAAGTGTGTATAGAGATTTTAAAGATGTAAACGATTTCATAGCAGATATTCAAAAAACATTTATAAAAAAATAAAAATAATAGATTATATAACCTTATGCCAAATTGGATTACTGTCATTGGAGATATCTTTTTGTTTACTTCTAGTACTTTCATATTAGGACTCATTATTATTCCATGGTTTATTTCTCTGTTGCGGAAATATAAAATAGGGAAAAATATTAGAGAAGAATCTCTTGATGGGAAAAAAACAGAATTATTTTCTGCTCTTCATTCAAAAAAAGCTGGAACTCCAACAATGGGAGGAATTGTTATTTGGGGGCTTGTTGTTATTGTTGTTCTTTTTACTCGATTATTATCAGAATTTGAAATTATTCATCATTCTCTTTTACAAAGAAACGAGGTATACCTCCCTTTGTTTACTCTTGTTTTTGTGGGAACTTTAGGTGCTATAGATGATTATTTTAATGTAAAAGGAATTGGGAAAACAAAAGGACTTCCTTTCATTTTACGAAGTTCTATTCTTCTTCTCTTTGGTTTAATGGGAGGATTATGGTTCTATTTCAAACTTGAAGTTACAGAAATTACTATTCCATTTGTTGGACTTGTTTTTATTGGATGGTGGTATATTCCTTTTTTTCTTTCTGCTATTTTCTTTACATCAAATGCAGTAAATGTAGCCGATGGATTGGATGGTTTAGCTGGAGGATTGCTTACAATGTCTTTTTCTGTTTTGGCAGTTTTAGCTGTTATGCGAGACCATATATTTCTTGCTATTTTTTGTGGAGTTATTGTTGGTGCTTTGCTTGCTTTCCTTTGGTATAATGTTCCACCTGCAAAATTTTATATGGGAGACACCGGAGCTTTTGCTTTGGGAGCATGTTTGGCAGTTGTTGCATTAATGATTGATATGGCTTTTGTTTTGCCGTTCATCGGTTTTATTTTTTTTGCAGATACTTTTTCTGTTGTTCTTCAGCTTTTTTGGAAAAAATATTTTAAAAGAAAACTCTTTCTCATTGCTCCTGTTCATCATCATTTTGAAAAATTGGGACAGAGTGAATCTTCCATCGTTATTCGAGCATGGATTATTGGAGGAATTATGTGTATATTTGGACTTTTTGTTGGAGCTATTGTTCTAGAACAACAAAAGATAGAATATTTACATCAAACAGCAGAAGAAAGTTTATTCGTATTGTCATAGTTTTTGTTTCATCGACTGCCTAAATTCTCGCAGAGCAAATGAACTCATTCCTCCAGCACCAAAAACACCTAAAAATATAAAAATTTGTAATAGATACCGATGAAAAAAAGAATTAAGATTATTTTTTTCTTCATTATTTCCTCCAAATGCAAAATTTGATGAAGAAATAATAGGAGTTACTTCTTTCAATTCTCCTTTTTTATACCATAGAAA
>CAMZLA010000016.1 GCA_947311665.1 uncultured Candidatus Altimarinota bacterium
AGAAAAATGAAAGAAGTTTTTTCAAAGCTTGGAGACTTAGGTCTTTTACAGGGAAATATTGTTGAAGAAAATATTTGTAGATCTGTAAAGCGATTATTTGAAAAAGAGGGAAAAGAATTTTATGAAATATATCAAAATGTTATTCCAAGTCATGAAATTCGTAAAAAATATGGGAAAAAAGAATATGATATTGTTGCTGTAAATGGATCAGAAGTATTAATTACAGAAGTGAAAAGCAATGTAAAACAAGATAATGTGAATAAGTTTTTAAAAGATCAACTCCCTTTCTTTACAAAATTTTTTCCAGAATATAAAGGGTATAAAATTTTGGGAGCAATTGGGGGAGCATTAATTACTCCTCATGTTGAAGAATATGCACAAAGTAAGGGGTTGTATGTAATTATTCAAAATGGAGAAAATTTATCTCTTGCACAGCATCCAAAAAATTTTAAACCTGTAACATTTTCTTAATTTTTTTTATGACTCTTCAAATACTCTATCGTTCAAGTCTTTTATTATTTATTGTTTTGAGCAGTCTAACTCTTCTTTTATATTTTTCTCAGTATTCAGAATATGTACAATATATAGATTCTGCATTGTTTTTCTTAGGAATATCTACTCTTTTTCTTTTTTCAAGAAAATATCTTACTCAGTCATATACACTTGAAAAACATCGTGATTTTTTTCTCATCGATTTTTCTCTATTACTTTTTGGAGCTTTGATGTTTTTTTGTTACTTTTATTTTACTATTTTTACAGTTTAATATTTTATAAATCTTTATATGACAATTGAAATTGCCATTGTATTTGGAATAATCCTTTTTGCACTCGTACTCTTCATTACTGAAAAACTTCCAGTAGATATTACATCATTTTTGGTAATGGTCAGCTTGTTGGTTCTTGGTCTTATCTTTCCAGATTCTTTTCCAAGTGTGAGAGAAGGGCTTTCTGGGCTTTCTAATCCGGCAACAATAACGGTTCTTGCCATGTTTATTTTATCTGCAGGAATACAAAAAACAGGAATTATCCATACGTTAGGGAAAAAAGTTTTTTCTTATGTTGGAAATTCTGAAATAAAGCAAATATCTGCAATAGGTTTAATTGTAGCCCCTATTTCTGGATTTATAAATAATACGGCTGCCGTTGCTATTATTTTACCGATGATAAAAGATTTGGCAAAACGGAGTGGAACAGCAGCAACAAAGCTTATGATTCCTCTATCTTTTTTTGGAATGTTGGGAGGAACTTTAACTTTAATTGGAACTTCTACAAATATTTTAGCAAGTGCTATTTTAATGGATGCTAATATTTTAGAACATGAAATCGGTATGTTTGAGTTTACAAAACTTGGATTGATTGTTTTAGCGGTTGGGACTCTCTATCTTTTAACAATTGGGCGATTTCTCTTGCCAGAAAGGTCTGAAATATCTGATGATGATGATAATCTGACAAATAGAAAAAATACATTATATATGACAGAAGTTATTTTGAAAAAAAATGCAAAAGAGATAGGAAAAACATTGCATGAAACTCAATTTACAAAAAAAACAGATATTCAAGTTCTGAAAATAATAAGAGGAGGAAGGTCTTATATTAAAGATTTACAATATAAAACACTTGAAGAAGGAGATATATTACTTATTAAAGGAGATAAATTTCATTTATTAAAAATAAAAACACGACCAGGGATGAATATTCTTTCAAATTTTGATGAAACGCAACGACAATATAGCATTAAAAATACACAAATAATTAAAGTAGCATTAAAAAATGGAAAAATTTTTAATGGAAAAACTATTAAAGAAATTGGGTTTTGGGAAAAATTTTCTGTAAAAGTTATAGGGTTGCATAAAGAAGAAGCAACGGGGGGAAAACTTGAAAATTCATCAGTTTCAGCTGGAGATATTCTTTTAATTCAAGGTTCTTTAGCAAATCTTAAAAAATTGAAAGAAGGAAATGATTTTATTTTACTTGAAAAAGTTGAAGCAGAATTTCAACCAGAAAAGATGTGGACAGCTCTTTCTATTATTTCTGCAGTAACTCTTTCTTCTGCTTTTTTAGGAGTTCCCATTGTTATTTCATCTCTCATCGGAGTAATGGCTATGGTTCTTACAAAATGTATTGATGCCGATGCTATGTATCATATGGTGAATTGGAAAGTGATTTTTCTTTTAACGGGAATGATTCCCTTGGGAATTGCTATGCAAAAATCTGGTGCAGGAGATTTTTTAGCTGGAGGAATAATTTCGGTTTCTGGAAATATTTCTCCATTCATTTTACTCATGATTATTTATTTAGTAACAACTCTTTTAACAGAAATTATTTCTAATAATGCGGCAGTTGTTTTACTTATTCCTATTGTTATTTCAATAACGGCGGCTTTGGGATTGAATCCTTTTGCTTTTTCTTTAGCTGTTATGTTTGCGGCTTCTACAAGTTTTCTTTCTCCTGTGGGATATCAAACAAATACAATGGTCTATGCGAGTGCCAATTATAAATTTTCTGATTTTATAAAAGTTGGAGCTCCTTTAAACCTTTTATTACTTCTGGTAACCTGTTTTTTTATTGATATGTGGTGGTCATTGGCAATATAGAAAAAAAATATTGTTTACAGAAAAACCCTGATGAATATTTTTCATCAGGGTTTTTTTCTGGAATATTTCTTCTTATACTTATTATTTATTTTCTTCTTCTTTTTCCATAAATAAATCCACCATTTGAGGTGCAATCCCCGTATAGGTTGCAGGGGTAAGATTATATAATCGTTCTTTTGCATCTTCTGGAATTTCAAGTGTTTCAATAAACTTTTTATATTCATCGAGAGAAAGTCGTTTTCCTCGAGTTAATGCTTTAAGTTTTTCATATGGATTTTCTATTCCATGTTTTCGCATTACTGTTTGGGCAGCTTCTCCCAAAACTTCAATATTTGCATCTAACTCTTTTCTGCAATTTTCTTCAGATATTTCAATTTTTCCCAATCCAGCATTTAAACTTTTTAAAGCAATAAGCATATGCCCAAACGATACTCCTAAATTTCGTAAAACAGTAGAATCTGTTAAATCTCGTTGCCATCGAGAAATGGGGAGTTTTTGTGCAAAATGAGAAAATAATGCATTGGCAATTCCAAAATTTCCTTCTGCATTTTCAAAGTCTATAGGATTTACTTTGTGAGGCATTGTAGAGCTTCCTACTTCACCTTCTTTTGTTTTTTGTGTAAAAACTCCTCGAGAAATATATCCCCAAATATCTCGAGATAAATCGATGAGAATAGTGTTTGTTCGCATGCAAATATGAGAAATTTCTGCAATGAAATCATGAGGATCTATTTGATCAGAAAATGGATTCCAAGAAAGTCCTAAATTTTCTACAAATGATTTTGAAATATCTAACCAATCGGCTTCTGGATATGCAATGAGATGAGCATTAAAATTTCCTGTTGCTCCGTTAATTTTCCCAAGAAAATCTTGAACTTGCAGTTGTTGTGTTTGGGCAGAGAGTCGTGCAGCAAAAACAAAAAAAGATTTTCCAACAGTTGTAGGAGAAGCTGCTTGCCCGTGAGTAAGTGCCAATAATGGAACTTCTTGCCACTGCTTACTTTGTTTTTCTATTACTTCAGAGATGAAATCAAGAGAAGGTAATATTACTTTCTCTATTGCATCTCTCAGCATTAAAGAATATGAAAGATTGTTTATATCTTCACTCGTGCATGCAAAATGAAGCCATTCAGAAACTTCTTCCAATGAAGTTCCCGCAAGTTCATGTTTTAAAAAATATTCTACTGCTTTTACATCATGCTTTGTTTTTGCTTCAATATCTTTTACATGTTGGGCATCTTTTTCAGAAAAATTAATGATAATATTATCTAATATTTGTATTTCTTTTGTTGTAAATTTTCGTAATTCTGGAATATCATCTCTTTTTGCTAAATGTTTTAACCATTCAACTTCAACAAGAGACCGATATTTGATGAGAGCATATTCAGAAAAAAATTCTGATAATTCAGAAACTTTTGAAGCATATCGACCATCTAATGGAGAAAGTGCAGTAATCATAGAAAAAAAAGAAAAATAAGAAATAATAGTTTGTCTTCAGTGTATAATATAATGTTCTTTTTATCTATGTTTTTTATTCTCATTTTTTTTTATACTCATGATATATTCAGTAAATGAGTTTCAATATATAATATTTTTTTGTAAAAAATGGAAAATACTCCAATTCAAATAACATCAAATGAAGATGGAATGCGAGCTGAACGGTTTATAGAAAAAAGATTTCCACAAGTCCCACGAGGAATTCGGCATAAATTTTTTCGAACAAAAAAATTGGCTATTTTTAGAAATGGAAAACGACAGAAATTAGAAAAATCTTTTACTCTTAAAAAAGGAGATGAAATAAAAATATTTTTTCAGCCTGATGAATTTGGAGAGAAACGAGAAAATGTTAAAAAATTAAATTTTGATAGCATTTTGAAACATCCGAAATTGAAAAAAATAAAAATATTATGGGAAGATGAACATATGCTAGTGGTAAATAAACCAGCAGGAATAGCTGTTCATCCGGGTTCTGGAATTCGATTTGGACACTCTCTTATCGATTATGTTACCGCTTTACAAAAAACAAAAAATATAAATAATCCAGAGCCAAAACTTGTTCATCGTTTAGATAAAGACACTTCAGGACTTGTAATGATTTCTAAAAATGATGGATTTTTACGAAAAATAATCACTCTTTTGCAAACAGGGAAAATTAAAAAACGATATTATGCGATAGTAAAAGGAGAGTTGGAAAAAAAAATTGGAACAATTTCAGAAAAAATTTCAAGAAAAGAGGGGAGTAAATATACAAAAATTTCCATTGATGAAAAAGATGGAAAAGACTCTATTACTCATTATTCTGTAGAGAAATATTATGCAGATAAAAATTTAAGTTTAGTAAATATTTTACTTGAAACAGGACGAATGCATCAAATTCGTATCCATTTTTCCTCCAATTCTCATCCATTGGCAGGAGATCAAGTTTATGGAGATTTTAAATGGAATAAAATATTACAAAAAAAATATAAATTGAAACGCCAAGCTTTGCATGCTTTTTGTCTTGAATTTATTCATCCTGAAACTGATGAAAAAATAAAAATAGAAAGTGAAATGCCAAATGAGATTTTGAAAATATGTGTATAAAAAAAATATATTCTTATTACATAAAATGTGTAACAATGAATATAGATTTTTTTACATATTTACATTATGCTTACTAAAGAAGAAATTATTAAAATTGCTCATCTTTCTCGATTGCAATTAACAGAAGAAGAAATTACAAAACATCAAAATGAACTTTCTGGTGTGTTCGATTTTTTTGAAATGCTTGAAGAAGTAGATACCGATGGAGTAGAACCAACTTCACAAGTAACAGGTCTTGAAGATGCATTGAGAAAAGATGTTGTTTTGAAATATAAAGGAGATTTACTGGAATGTTCACCTCAAAATAAAATAGGGACACAAATTTCAGTTCCAAATGTTTTTTAAAGAACTTTTGCGAAACTCAGAACTCAGATTCTGTTTAATAATACTTTAATACTCAATAATACTATGACTATTCCAACAACTATTGCACAAGCAAAAAAAATGCTTGAAACAAAGGAAATTACAGCTCTTGATCTTACAAATTTATTTATACAAAGAATAGAAAAATTTGATGCTGGAGAAAATGGTATTGGGGCATATACCGAAACATGTTTCGATATAGCACGAAAACAAGCTGAAAAATTAGATGCTTCTGGAGATTTTTCAAAACCTTTAGCAGGAATTCCATATTCTTTAAAAGATGTTGTTTCTAAAAAAGGAATGAAGAATACGGCTGGTTCAAAAATCTTAGAAAATTATATTGCACCACATGATGCAACAGTTGCAAAAAAATTGGAAGATTCTGGAGCTATTTTACTTGGAAAAGTGAATACTGATGAATTTACAATGGGGTCAAGTTGTGAAAATTCAGCGATTCAAAAAACAGTAAATCCGTGGAATTATTCAAAAGTACCTGGAGGGTCATCAGGAGGAGGTTCGAGTTCTGTTGCAAAATATTTAGGACTTTTTTCTATTGGGACGGATACGGGAGGATCTATTCGTCAGCCAGCAAATTTTTGTGGAATTTCTGGATTAAAAGTTTCATATGGACGAGTTTCTCGATCTGGAATTATTTCATATGCTTCAAGTTTCGATTCTATTGGACCTCTTGCTCCAACGGTTGATTGTTGTGCTCGAGTATTAGAAATTATTGCAGGACATGATGAAAAAGATGCAACAACTCCAGAAATTGAAGTTTCACAATATTCTTCTGTTACTTCATCAGATGAAAAAACTCTGGCAGGAAAAAAAATTGGAGTTATTAAAGAATTTACAGAAGCAGAAGGGCTAGACGCAGAAATAAAAAAATCGTTTGAAAAATCGATAGAAACAGCAAAAAAATTAGGAGCAGAAATTGTAGAAATTTCTTTACCTCTCACAAAATATGCTATTCCAACATATTATCTTTTGGTAAAAGCAGAAGCGTCTACAAATCTTGCTCGATATGATGGAATTCGGTTTGGTTCCACTTCTGAATGTGAAAATCTTGATGAACAATATTTAAAAACTCGAAGTGAATTTTTTGGAGAAGAGGTAAAACGAGCAATAATGATGGGAACATATACACTATCAGCAGGATATTTCGATGCATATTATTTAAAAGCGTGTAAGGTTCGAACATTGATAAAACAAGAATATGATTCTGCTTTTGAAAAAGTTGATGCGTTAATAGCTCCAGTTTCTCCTTTTTCTGCATTTAATATTGGAGAAAAAATAGATGATCCACTCACCATGTATCTTGCCGATATTTTTACTGTAACAGCAAATTTAGCAGGAATTTGTGGGCTTTCTATCCCAACAGAAAAAGTAAACGATATGCCAAGTGGAGTTCAAATTTTAGGAAAAGCATTTACCGAAGAAACAATTTTAGAAATTGGAAATGTGTTAGAAAAAGAGTTTGGGTTTACTGATGTGAGAGAAGGGGAGATGGTGTAGAGTAATATTTCTATTGATTAGAGAAAACAATTTATTAACTGTAATTATTCTATAAAAACTATTTCTATGAGTACATTAGTATCAATAAACCCATCAAATTATGAAAGACTTGGAGAGGTTAAAATATCTACAAAAAAGGAAATTAAGGGAAAAGTAGAATTGGCACATTCTTCACAAAAAAAATGGAATGATATTGGTTTATCAAAAAGACTTGATGTATTGAAATCACTTCTCTTTTTATTTATTGAACAAAAAAAAGAATTGGCACTTTTATCGTCTCAGGAGATGGGAATGCCTTATAATGAAGCTCTTGATGATTTGTCTTTTGGGATTGAATATTTTACATGGTACTTAGAAAATGCAGAAAAATATTTAAAACCAGAGGTTACATTTGAAGATGAAAAAGAAATTCATAAAGTTATTTATGAACCAAAGGGAGTAGCTGCTGTAATTATTACATGGAATTTTCCCTTCTCTACTTTTGTTTGGCAAGTTATTCAAAATCTTATTGTAGGGAATACTGTTGTATTGAAATGTTCTGAAAAAATTCCTTTGTTTGGGAAAAAAATAGAAGAGATATTTATTCAATCAAAAATCCCTAAAGGAGTTTTAAATGAAGTTTATGGAGATGGGGAAATTGGAGATATTCTTGTTCATCAAGATATTAATCTTATTTGTTTTACGGGAAGTTCAAAGATAGGAAAGAAACTTTATAAGGTTGCATCTGAAAAACTTATTTCGATTTTAATGGAATTAGGAGGTTCTGCTTCTGGTATTGTTTTTGAAGATGCAGATATTGATAAAGTAATAGAAAGTATTTATTTTAATAAATTTTTAAATTGTGGGCAAGTTTGTGATGGTTTAAAAAGATTAATTGTTCATGAAAGTAAATTTGATGAAGTAGTAAATAAGTTAGAAAAAATTATTAAAAGCAAAAAAATAGGTATTGCTGAAAATAATGATACGGAAATTGGACCTCTTGTTTCAAAATCTCAATTAAGAATTATTGAAGAACAAATGGAAAATGCAATTTTGAAAGGGGCAAAAATTGTAGTAGGAGGACAAACTCCTAAAAATTTAAAAGGTTCTTTTTATGAACCTACTCTTCTTATTGATATAAGTTTTGATATGAAAGTTTGGAAAGAAGAGGTCTTTGGGCCTATTCTCCCTATTGTTTCTTTTAAAACTTATGAAGAGGCAATAAAACTAGCAAATAATACAGTCTATGGGCTGGGAGGGTATATTTTTACTGAAAATAAAAAACTTTTTAAAAAAGCATCATTTGAAATTGATACTGGAATGGTATGTCAGAATAATATTCTTTATATAAAACCATGTAATCCATTTGGTGGAAATAAAGACTCTGGGCTAGGAAGAATGCATGGAAAATATGGGTTTTATGAACTTTGTCAAATAAAAATTATAGCTGAAGAACAATAAAATATTAATTATTAGGTTAATATCTAAAAAAAAGTTGACACAAAGAAGAAATGGTTTATAATTTACTTATTGTAGATCATTACTTATTTAAGATGTTTTCATATAAAAAGTTCTTTGAAGATAAGGATATTAGGGTTAATGGACATTTATAGGGTGGTAAAATAAGAGTTATGGTAGACTAAAACTACTATAACTCTTTTAAAAATAAAACAATGAATGAAAAATGTCCATTAACCCTAATATCCTTATCTTCAAAGAACTTTTTATATGAAAACATCTTAAATAAGTAATGATCTACAATAAGTAAATTATAAAC
>CAMZLA010000017.1 GCA_947311665.1 uncultured Candidatus Altimarinota bacterium
AATGATAAAAACCCTTACTCTCCAAAACTTTCGTAATTATGAAAAAAAAGAATTTTCTTTTTCTTCTTCTTTGACGATTATCACAGGGAAAAATGGGAAAGGAAAAACAAATATTTTAGAGGCTATTTCATCGTTAGCATTCATAAAACCATTTAGAACAAATAAAAAAGAAATATTCATCTCTCATCAAAAAGATTTTGCTCGTGTTTCTGGTATTTTTTCTTTTGATGAAAACAAAAAACAAGCAGAAGAAAAGCTTGATATCTTTTGGGGAATATCTCAAGGAAAAAAATTACAATTAAAAAAAAATGATATTGAACTTTCCAGTATAGAATTTATGAAAGAAAAAAAATTTCTTGCTGTTATTTTTTCTCCAGAAGATTTAAATATTCCTTTTCTTTCTCCACAATATCGACGAACTTTTCTCTCTCGATTACTTTCCAGTCTCTTTCCAGATTATTTTTCATCGGCACTACGATATAAATCTGTTCTCAAACAACGAAATTTTCTATTGAAAAAATATAAAGAAGGAAATGTAAACAAAAATGAATTTAATTTTTGGAATAGGGAACTAGCAATTCATCAGAAAATATTACAAAAATATCATTCTCTTTTTTTCGATTTTGCCAATAGATATATAGAAAAAGAATATGGAAAAATATCTGGAAAAGATGAATGGGTACAAATTACTCCACAATATTCATGTGAAAAAAGTGATGAATTTTTACAACTATTAGATGAAAATTTTGAAAAAGATTGCTGGAGAGGAGCAACAACTATAGGTATTCATCGAGACGATTTTTCTTTGTTTTTACGAGGATTACCAGTAGAAGAATCTGCATCACGAGGAGAAACGCGTTCTGTTCTTTTGGCTCTAAAAAGAATAGAACAGCTCTTTATTCAACATCATTCTGGAATAACTCCCATTCTATTACTCGATGATGTTTTTTCCGAACTCGATCACTCTCATCAGAAACATTTATTGGCAAGCATAAAAAATCAGCAATGCATTATCACAACGACAGAAGTTGAAATAAATATTGCTGATGAAAAAAATATTACCTATATCTCTTTATAATATTAGACTTACTTCAACAGAATCAGTATCCGAATAGTTTTGCTTAGTGTTTAAATGATATTACTTTTACAGATTTTTTTAAAAAAAGTTTAAGTCTTTTTTTGCTTTTTTGGCAGCATTTTCTGCATGTTCTGCAAATTTTTCTGGTTCATTTTCATTCTGATATGCAAACAATATTCCTCGAGAACTATTAACAATTCCTCCTTTTGCATCATCATAAAAAGCCGATTTCAAATCTTCTGCTTTTCCTCCCTGAGCTCCATATCCTGGAATTAAAAATATTTGAGATGGCATATCTCGTCGAAGAAGAGATAAATCTTCTGGATATGTTGCTCCTACAACAGCTCCCACACTAGAAAATTGAGAACTATTTAAATCACCAAGCCCAATTCGTGAAACCATTCGAGCCACTCGTTCACAAACCAATTCATCTCCTATTGGTAAATCTTGCAGGTCTCCAGATCCGGCATTTGATGTTTTTACTAAAACAAATAATCCTTTTTCATTTTGTTTGGCAACTTCTACAAAAGGAAGAAGTGTATCTTCTCCCATATAAGGGTTAATGGTAAGAGCATCATATGGTCTATTTTTCCCTAAAAAAGCTTCTGCATATGCGGCAGCAGTAGAACCAATATCTCCTCGTTTTGCATCAACAATTACTGGTAAATTTTTACTTTTTGCATACATACACACTTTTTCAAAAGCAGAATATCCAATACTTCCAAATTGTTCAAAAAAAGCTATTTGAGGTTTAACACAGGCAACATGTTGTTCACATGCATCAATAATAGGAATGAAAAATTTTAATAATGCTTCATCTGGTGTGCAGTCTTTTTTCAAAAAATTGGGAATAGAATCCCAATGAGGGTCTAGTCCTAAACACAAAACTGATTTCTTCGATTGAACACTTTCATTTATTCTATCTGCAAAATGCATAAAAAAATATTGTTATAAATTATTATCTTCAAAATGATTTTTTTTGTTATTCACATAAAATCTTTATTATTTTATGAAAAAATATTCAATTTTCATTCTATCATATAACTAAATAAAACTTGAAACATTTTCATTGTCCATTCCTAAACTCACACTATTTCCTCGTTTCCCTTCAATTTTTCTCAGATATTCTTCATCAACATCTTTTGTTATATAATTCCCAGTAAAACATCCATCTTCAAATTGTTTAATTGATGAATTTCCTTCTTTTACCGAATCTCTTAAATCTTCTATTGTTTGATAAAAGACTTTATCTGCCCCAATTTCCTTTGCAATTTCATCGGTTGAAAGTCCGTGAGCAATAAGATCTTCTCGTGCTGGAAGGTCAATACCATAGACATTGAGATATTTTACTGCTGGAGCAGCCGAAGCAAAATATACTTTTTTTGCTCCAGCTTCTCGTGCCATTTCAATAATCTGTCGGCTTGTTGTTCCTCGTACAATAGAATCATCAACCAATAAAATATTTTTATCTTTAAATTCAAGAGGTGTGGTGTTGAGTTTTTGCCGTACTGATTTTTTTCTCATTTTTTGGTCTGGCATAATAAATGTTCGACCAATATATCTATTCTTAATAAATCCTTCTCTATATTTTGCATCAAGCTCATGAGCAAGATCTATAGCAGCTGTTCGTCCAGAATCTGGAATAGGAATTACCACATCTATTTCTTCTTTTTTCAAATCTTTTAAAATAGTTTTTGCAAGTGTTCGTCCTTGTCTCAGTCTTGCTTTATAAACAGAAACTCCATCAATAATCGAATCTGGTCGTGCCAGATATACATATTCAAAAATACATGGAGCAAATTGATCTTCTAATGTTTTTTTATCTGGAAATTTTATAAAAATTTCACTTGCATCAAATGGAATAAAAATCATTCCTCCAGCAGGAATATCTCCAATAAGTTCAAATCCCAAAGCATCTAAAGCAACACTTTCTGATGAAATAGCGTATTCTGTTCCATTTTCAGTTTCTCGTTTTCCATAACACAATGGACGAATTCCATTTGGGTCTCTAAAAGCAAGCATTCCATGTCCAACAATTAAAGCCGTAACTGCATATCCACCAGAACATCGTTTAAAAACTTTTTCTACTGATGAAAAAATGCTGTCGGGGATAAGTATGTTTTTTGTTACTCTTTGAGCTTCAAAGAGTTCATGAGCTAAAATATTTGTTAATACTTCAGAATCTGAATTGGTATTTAAATGCCGAAGATCTGTTTCAAAAATTTCTTTTTTTAAAATATCCGCATTTGTTAAATTCCCATTATGAGCCAAAACAATTCCATAAGGAGAATTTACATAAAAAGGTTGCGCTTCTGCGGGAGAAGCACAACCAGCTGTAGGGTATCGGACATGTCCAATTCCAGCGTTTCCTGCCAAATGTTTCATATGTCGAGTATGAATAACATCTCGAACGAGTCCATTATCTTTTCGTAAAATAACTCGGTCATTATTCACTGTTGCAATTCCCGCAGCATCTTGCCCTCGATGCTGGAGCATTGTTAGAGCATCAAAAATCTCTTGAGAAACCGGTTCTTTTGCTACAATTCCAAAAACTCCACACATGAGAACAAGAATTAAAAATTAAAAAATTAAAAAAAGTAATAGTTCTCAAAAATTAAAAACATTACTTTCTTTATTCATCTTCTTTTGCTGAAAAATATTACTTATTTTTTGAAATTCTGTCAAAGTATAGTTTCTGTTTTTTTTGTTTTCATATATACTGCAATAAGAAAAAATAACAATTTTACTATTTCTATGGCAACTATTGAAGCTGATGAAGAAAAATTTATTGTAACCAAGCAAACAATTATTGGAGATATTATTAGAAAACATCCTTTTTCTATAGAAATTTTTATGGATTATGGAATTCATTGTGTTGGCTGTCATGTGAGTGATTTTGAAACAATTGAACAAGGAGTAATGGGGCATGGGTTCTCTGAAGGAGAGTTGTTAGATATTATTAATGAGCTGAATGAAATGATAGAAAATCCACCAGAAGATGATGAATTTGGAGATATTCCAGTGTAGATGCAAAAAGAAATAAAATTTTCTCCAACGGCAAAAAAAGTTTTAGAACTGATGAATACATCGGCTAAAAATATTTTTTTAACAGGAAAAGCAGGAACAGGAAAATCTACTCTTCTCGATTTTTTCAGAAAAAATACAGAAAAAAATGTAGCAGTACTTGCTCCTACAGGAGTTTCTGCGGTGAATATCGATGGAGAAACTATTCATGCTTTTTTTGGATTGAAACCAGGGTTTGAACTTCCAGAATCAAAAAAAAAGAAAAAACCAAAAAATGCTTCATTATATAAACGATTGGAAACTCTTGTTATTGATGAAATATCTATGGTTCGGGCAGATTTAATGGATGCGATGGATATTTTTTTACGAAATGTACGAAAAAATTCTGAACCGTTTGGAGGAGTACAAATGATATTTATTGGTGATTTATATCAGCTTCCTCCAGTAATAACATCAAATGATAAAAAATTATTTTATGAAGATTATGGGTATACATCTCCATATTTTTTCAATAGTGAAGTCTTTCATTCCGATGATTTTTTTATGGAGTTTATAGAACTTGAAAAAATTTATAGACAAAACGATTCTCAATTTATTTCA
>CAMZLA010000018.1 GCA_947311665.1 uncultured Candidatus Altimarinota bacterium
AAGGAAAAAAAGAAGAACGAATAAATCTTATAAAAAAATTAAGTAAGAAAATGAATATTTCATATCAAGAAGCTGAAAAAATATTATCATAATGGAATATTTTTTTTTAATACTCCTTATCCACCTCTCAAAAAAAACCTCTCAATAAAAATTGAAAGGTTTTTTTGCTTATAAACAATTGGCTCCCCGGACTAGATTCGAACTAGTGACCTAACGGTTAACAGCCGTGTGCTCTACCACTGAGCTACCGAGGAATAGTTTAGCCGATACATTTTATCGTAAAACATATCAGCTTTTCAAGTCTTTTTTGATGTAAAAATTATTTTCTTCGTAAAATAACAATTTCACGACCTACTGCTTGCCCATCTCTGATATATCTGAGAGCTGTATTTTCTTGTTTAAATCCTAGTTTTTTCGCAAACACAACCAGTTCATCGACAAAAGAAAAATAATTTTGTTCTTCATCTTTTGCTTTCCAAAATGGAAAACCAAAAACAATATTATCTATTTTTTCCTTTGAAATCTGAAAGAGAAACTGTCTATATAATGGAAATAAATTTTCTTTTTGGTCTAAATATGCTCCCTCTGAAACAGGTCTATGAAAAATCTTCCCCAAAAATCCTTCTGCTACAATAGTTGCATTATTTATTTTTTTCTTTTCATCAGGATAAAAATCTTTTGTTGCATCTTTTACAAAAATATCTCGTAAGAAAAATGGTTGTCTATTATCATCACCTAAAACACCTCCTGCACTATAATCTTGCTGAGAATCGTAAAACCATGTCGTATTTTTTTTTGTTGCGTCTACCATTTTTTTGGAAAGATCACTTCCTGCTATTTTCAATCCTAAATCTAACCCTTCCAATAGAATAGTTCCCATTCCACAAAAAGGATCATAAATTTTATCTGGTAGTTCACCTTTTTCATTTCGAGAAAGATTTATCATCATTCGTGCAAGTTTTGGAGGCATCAATCCCACTTTCATATCTCTTACCGGTTTTTTCATATCTCTATTTGCAAATTCATATGCTTTTTGAATGTTTTTTGTTACTCCCCATGCCCAACCATGTTGCATTGCAATGAAATAGAATTCGGCATTTCCTTTTTCCAAAACTTTTTCTTTTGGCACTGCATAACTATCTAAATTTTGAGGTCCTCTATTCACAATCCTCACAGAAAATTCTTCATCTCTAATAGCTGCTTTCAGTTTTTTCTGAAGATCTATTCCATATTTTTTCCATCCGTTTTTATTTGAAAAATGAAACCCAATTTTCATTTTTTTACCAATAGTCGATTTTTTGATACAATATTCAATAACTCTCTCGCTCACTTCTTCAAAGGTTGCTTCTTCTCCTAAAACAATACCACTTCTCATAACTCCTCCCAGTTCTGGAAAAAGATTTCTCACTTTTTGTTGCGGAAGAGATGTGAATGCATTTCCAGATAAAATTTCTATTTCTGTTTGAAATACCGATGAAATTTCTGCAGCAGAAAGTTCTTGATTTGTTCCCAATTGAAAGAATATATGTGCCATGTTTTTTGTTATGAGGAAATAAAAGTATGAAAACTCTATCATACTCATTCTCATCTTTATATATTTAATTTTTTATTTTTTTATATGACACTTAAAAATTTCTTTTTCCTTTTTTCTACAGCATGCATTTCTCTTTCTTTTGGTTTTTTTATAGGGCTTTGGTTTGCCAATTTTTCATCGGTTACAAATATAGCCCCTCTTTCCATTTCATCAGCTGATGAAAAAATTCCTGTACTTACCCTGCTTTCCATAGAAAATGGGATATTGAAAATTTCTAAAAATAATGAAGAAATACGAGTAAGAATAAATGATGAAATTTTTATTGCAACCGATGAAAATATTTTTGAAATTCCTATAGAGACTATTTTGCCAATGTTACAAAAACTTCCAGCTCCAGAAGGCATGAATTTTGTGGCGAGCAAGCGAGGTTCAACATATTGGCCATTGGATAGTCCTCGAGCTTTTATTTTATCGGTAAAAAATAGAGTTTTTTATAAAACAGAAATTGATGCAATAAAAGACGGAAAAACAAGAAAAAAATAATATTTTTGATTTTCTTTTATATTTTATGTATATTAGAGCCTGATTATTACTTTTTTATTTTATAGTTATGTCAGTAAATCTTAAAAACCCATTTCATGCTATTCCTGCATGCATCAACGAAAATCCTACAGAAATAAATGTTTTATTAGAAATATCTTGTGGAGATTCTGTTAAATATGAATATGATAAAAATTATGGAATTGTTATGGTGGATAGAATCCTTAAAACACCAATGCCATATCCGTTTAATTATGGACTTATTCCACAAACATGGAATGAATTCGATAATGATCCTTTAGATGTTATTATTTTAGGGAAAAAACCATTTCATCCAGGAGTATTAATTCCTTGTCGAGTTGTGGGAATGTTGAGTGTAGACGATGCTGGAGAACGAGATGATAAAGTGTTGGCTGTTCCATTGGGAGACTCAACACTTGACCATATAAAAGACTTAGGAGATATTGATGAAAAAGAATTGGAAAATATTATTTATTTCATGGAACATTATAAAGATTTAGAAAAGAAAAAAGTAGAAGTAACGGGAACGGTAAATGTGAAAGAAACTTCTATTTTCATTACAGAATGTCAAGAATGTTATGAGAAAAAATTTATATAGAAATATAGAAATTTAATAGAAACAATAGAAACAATATGAAACAATATGAAACAATATGAAAAAAAAGAGAATAGGCGGTGATCTATTCTCTTTTTTTATTTCTCTAGTATTTTTTTTTTGTTACAATTTTTATATATAAAAAAATATTACATATTTCATGTCTATTGCTAAAAAAATTCTTGGAAATACTTTTGCTCAAATTATTGGAAAGCTTACAACGGCTGTCATTGCTTTGGTTACCGTAAATATTCTATCTCGATATTTTTCTGTCTCAGAATTTGCTGATTATGGAACGATATATGAATATCTCGCTATTTTTGGTGCAATTGCCGATATGGGGATTTATACTCTTGTTTTGCGAGAAATGTCAAGACCGCAGAACAATGCCTCTTTTCTCTATGGAACAGGAAGTGCATTGCGAGTTGTTCTCACTCTTTTTTCTATGGTAATAGCAATTGGAGTTGCCTTTTTTATTCCAGCATATGCAGGGACAAATATTCCTACAGGGGTTATCATCGGTGCTATTGGAACTTTTTTTATTTTAATGAGTGGAACTGTTTCTGTTGTTTTGCAATATGCATTGAAAATGCGATTTTATGCATATTCTATGATAGCAGGAAAACTTATAACTTTTTTTGGAGTATTGGCTATTACTCAATATTTTTATCCTCATATAAATGGAATGCATGAAGGAGGTGATGCTCCATTTTATTGGATATTATTTCTTGGATTATTGGGAAGTTTTGGAATAATGTTTTTTACTTTTCTTTTTTCTCAAAAAGAAATTCCTCTTCATCTCAATTTCGATGTAAAAAAATTGAAAGAATTATGGAAACTGGCTCTTCCTTTTGGAATATCTATGATTCTCATTACTTTTTATTTTAGAATGGGGTTTCTCTTTTTACGATGGCTGTTACCAGATTCTGAAAATGATATATGTTCGAGTGCATTTTGTGGAGATATTGAAAGTGCAAAATATATTGTTTCATTACGAATGATGGAGGTCTTACTCTATTTCCCAATTTTTTTCATGAATTCTTTGTTACCATTTCTCAGTCAGACTATTGCAAAAAAATCAGAACATAAGACACAAAATATTCTTGCTGATGAAAAAACAAAGCAGGTTTTTTCTCTTTCTTTTTTGTTTCTTTTTATAATGGCTTTTCCTATGGCAATAGGAGGTTATATTTTAGCAACTCCTCTTTCTGGAATGTTGGCTGCCGATCATCTGTTAGCAACACTAGAACATGCGGGATCGGATACTGCATTTCAATTGTTATCAATTGCTATATTTTTTGGATTTATAAATATTTTTTCTTCTTTTTCTCTCATTGCTCTCAATAAACAAAAAAAAGTACTCATTATAAATGCTTTCATTGTTTTCATCGGGGTTATAATAAATATAATTCTTATTCCGATGATGGGATTGAAAGGGGCCGCTTTATCAACAGTGATAACAGAAATTATTTTATCAATATTACTTTTTTTTCAATTGCAAAAAGAAAATTCTTTTCCTATTCCATGGAAAGAAATAATGAAAATTATTATAGCAGGGAGCATTATGGCTATTGTTCTCTTTTTTTCTCAAGGTTTTCTTCTCCAGTTTTTTGGAAAATATCTATCGGTTCTAGTTCTTTTTTCTCTTGCGGCAATATTATTCTTTGGAATGCTCTATATTATGAAATTTTTCACATCAGAAATAAAGAGCTTTATAGCAAAACAGTAATGCTTGCAATGCTATGTTTATGATAGAGTTATTATTGAAAAATATAATATCTTCAGCTTTTTATTATGCAAAAAATTTTTATAGGAAATGATCATGCAGGTCCAGAATTTGTTCAAGATATCATATCTCATATAAAAGAAAGTGGATATGATGTAGAACATGTTGGGTCGTTTGGAAGTAAAAGTGTTGATTACCCTGAGTATGCTGAAGCAACAGCAAGAAAAGTTGTTGAAAATGAAGGTTCATTGGGAATTGTTATTTGTGGGACAGGAATTGGAATTTCTATTGCTGCTAATAAAGTGCAAGGAATTCGATGTGCAAATTGTATAAGTCCTTATATGGCAGAGCTTTCGAGACAGCATAATAATGCAAATGTTTTAGCTTTGGGTGCAAGAATTGTTGATGTTGAAAATGCAAAAATAATTGTTGATACTTTTTTAAGAACAGAGTTTGAAGGTGGACGACATCAAAAAAGAATAGAGAAAATTGATGCAATTAAAAGATAATTAACATTGTTTTGCAATATTTTTCAAGTCTTGATGATTGATAAATATTTTATTTTTTGATAGAATAATCTGATATATAATCTTTTACTTAATTTAAATATGAAAAATCGATGGAAAGCATCTGTGAAAACTGAAGAAGGAATTTCACAAATAGAAAAACCAAAAAACAATTCTAAAAAAATAGGAATTGCTATGGGAATAGTTGGGGCTGTTCTTGTAACAGCAGGAGTTGCTCCAATGTTTTTTGGTGCTGATAATCTGGAAGGAGATCTTACTGCTCAAAATCAAGAAGAAGCGGTTGATCCTTTAGTAGCTCTTCTTTCTGGAGGGAATAATTCAATGGTTGATGCTGTTGCAACACCAGTTGTTTCTCCAAAAGTAACAAAAGCTCCAAATGTAACACCTACAGCGGTTCCAACAGTTGCTGCAAAAGTAACTACTACATCAACTCCTAAACCATCAGTAGCAACAAAATCTGCTAAAAAACTTGCAGAAGTAGATAAAATTTTAGAAGAAGAGGGAGAGATTGTTGCAGAAAATAAAAATATTGGGAAAAGTGATAAAACAGGTTCGGCATTTGGAACAGCAGAAACAATGCATTCAGCGGCAGGACTTTCAAATTCATCAGCAAAAACAGTTAAAAAATCTCAACCAAAACCAAAAACAAATGTTCAAACCGGAAATAATACATCTCTTGTTCTTGGATTTCTTTTCTTAATTCTTTCAGGAATGATTTCTTTTACAGGATTCTTACGAAGAAAAGTGTAATATTATGAAGTGTATTATATGAAAAAGTGAATAAGATCGAGTAAAAGTGAATAAAGGAAAAAAATAAAGGAGAGAGAATAAATGAGAAAAAAAATAACACAAATACAATATATATACAAAATGCCAACAGAAAAAATAATGAAAAAATCGGCAGAGAAAAAAAATTTAACAGAAAAGAATCCTCAAAAAAAAAATCTGAATAACGATGATGGGAAAACTGATATGAAAAAAACAAAAAAAATAATTAAAAACAAAAAAAAATCAGATAAAAAAGTTCCAAAACTTTCAACAGCCGAATTGAAAAAAATTCGTGCAGCAGAAAAAATATTGAAAGAAGGAATGGTAACTATTAAAGATTTAATATCTCCTTCATCGTTTGAAATAAATTTTAGAAATATTAAAATTGGGGAAACATATGCAAAAAGTTTTTTTGTATACGCA
>CAMZLA010000019.1 GCA_947311665.1 uncultured Candidatus Altimarinota bacterium
CATAGAAGTATAAAATTAAATTCTTGTTTTTATCTAATGCATTTAAAAAAATGAAAGACCAAACCTCTTTTATAAATCATACTAGAAGAAGATGAAAAAGAAAATATAAATTTCCAACAAAACAAGGCTTGACTTTTTTTCCTGCCAGTGTAATATCACTTACGCATTATTAATTAATTTTATTTTTCTTAACTATTTTAACTATGAACAAACCAAAAGAACCACTAACTCATACGAGTACCGATAGTAATTCAACTAATAATAGTTTGGAAAATAGGACTTTGGATTACAGAAAATTTCTTTATTCAGAAGAACTTAAGATCTTTCTTGGAAAAGATGTAGACGTCTTTACGAATATAGGGGACATAAGAACAATAAATGAAATAATTAAGGCATTAAGGAGAGAAATATATATAGAAAATTTAAGAGGAGTTCTTTTGAGATTAAATGGAGAACAAAATCCAAAAAAGACTAATGTGAAAGAAAAAATAAATCAAAAGGTTAAAAACCTAAAGGAAATAGTAAAATGGAAGTTCAAAAAGTCAAATAAAAAAAGGATAGAATGCAAAAGAGATCGGAGTCTTTTTAAGTTTTTTAATCTTTTTGAAGAAAAGTTCATAACACTTAATGAAAAAAAAATTAATTCTATTGAAAGTCAGCTTAAAGAATGCCTTTTAAACTGGGAGACCAGTCAACATCTTAAACAAGAAATTAAATCAAAAAATACATCAATTCTGGAAAAATTACTTAATCTCTTTACAGAAGATGATTCAGATGAAGAGCTTACTGAAAAAAGAAAAAGAAAATGAAAAGAGAAATAGAAGAAATAAAAAACTGCAAGATGCAGCAAAGGAAGGAATGGACCATCTCAAGACAAGATTTAAAAAATAAAAATGATTGAATCCATAGCAATTTACAGGATCATTCTTTAAAAAAATCATCAAAGAGAGATAAAAATTTAAATTTTTATCTCTCTTTTTTTTTATCAGTTTTTTTATTTCTTCCCACTCAACAAAAACCCCCAAAATCTTTCAGAAATTTTTTCTATATTAAATTTTTCGCACACCATTTCTTTTCCCTTTTCAGCTATTTCAACAGATTTATCTTTGTTATGAGCAATAATAACAAGTGTGTGTGCAAGAGACTCTGCATTTCCTGTCTCAAAGAAAAAAGAATTTTTCTTGTCTTCAAAAATTTGTGCAGGAGTCCCAATATTAGAAATACAAACAACTCTATTTGCCGCTGCTGCTTCTATAGGAACTCGACCAAAAGGTTCATTTTCTGTTGCAGCATGCACGATTATTTTTGACTGTTCTAAAGCATCTATCAAAGGAGTAAATCCGAGAAATGAAACATTTTTTAAATTATTCTCATCGATAAAAGCATTACATTTTTGTGCATATTCAATATCTTCTTTTTTTCCCGAAGGTTCTCCATAGAAAGTAAAAATAAAAGGATATTCTTTTGCATTTTCTTGCAGCCATTTTGCAGCCTTCAAAACAATTAATTGCCCTTTCCATTCAGATATTCTCCCAATAATTCCAACAGAAAACAATGGAGCTTCAATTTTTTTTACATCAGAAAAAACCGTTTCGTCTATTCCATTTTCGACTACTTCTGTCTTCCATGCAGGCAATCCATTTTCTACTAAATATTGCTTTACTGAATATGAACATGCCAAAACCTGATGAAATCGTGGAATAATCCAACGAACTAAAAAAGAAGGAAAGGTAAAATCATGAGCCATAAAAATTGTTTTTGTATTTTTTTGGAAAAAAAACTGAGCAACACCAACAACCAATGCACTTCGGACTGTATTGCAGTATACCGTATCATATTTTTCTTTTGAAATAAGGGAAATTGTCTCTTTTACACTTGAGAAAAAATCTAATATTTTCCCAAAAGAAAAAGGACGCAATCGAGGAAGAAAAATATCTCGATGAGTAATCGTAATATTTTCTGATAACAATTTTGTTGTCTGTGCCAATTCTTCTGAAAACAACCTATTTCCTCCTCCTGAATACACATCAATTTGAATATTTTTACCAGAAGTTTTTTTTACATGATGAAACATGTCAAAAGAAAAAAGTTCTGCTCCTCCAAAAATTTCAGCATTTTCTATCCACGCAATTTTTTTCTGAGGTTCTTCTACTGAAAGCAAATGAGACTGATGAGACATAATAAAAAGTATTAATAATATAAGAAGTTTTTTCCTGCCTTATTATTGAAGTTGAATTAATAGTCCTTTCTTTTTCCCTCGAGAACATAGAATTTTCAATATCATTCCTTCTTTTGCTTTGTTTTCTAAAAGAGTTTTTGTAACAGCATCTTCTACTTGTTCTTGAATTATTTTTCGAACTTTTCGTGCCCCATTTTTACTTTCAAAACTTTCTTTTGCTAAATATGTAATAACAGCATCTGAATAAGAAATATTTATTTTATTTTGCTTTAAACGATTTACCAATTCTTCCAATTGGAGTTTTACAATAGCTCGAATTGATTTCTTGCTTAATGGTTTAAAAACAAGAATTTTATCCAATCTTCCTAAAAATTCTGGACGAAAAAATTTTTCTACTTGTTCCTGAACCAAAGCAGATTTTATTTCAAAATCTTCTTTTGCTTTTTTTTCAACTGATGCTGGCATAGAAAACCCTATTTTTGTTGCAGAATTTGTTAAAATATCTGCCCCAATATTAGAAGTTAAAATAATTAAGGTATTTCTAAAATCAATTTTTCGTCCTTTATTATCTGTTAAATATCCATCTTCAAAAATTTGTAATAGCATATTTTGAAAATCTCTATGTGCTTTTTCAATTTCATCAAAAAGAATGAGAGAATATGGATTTCTTCGTACTTTTTCAGTCAATTCTCCTCCTTCTTCATATCCTACATATCCTGCAGCAGCTCCTACAAGACGAGATGTAGAATGTTTTTCCATGAATTCTGACATATCTATTTTTATCAGACTTTCTTTTTTTCCATATAATTCTTCTGCAAGAACACGAACCAATTCTGTTTTTCCAACTCCTGTAGGACCCAAAAAGAGAAAAGTTCCCATTGGTCTATTGGGATTGGAAATTCCTGCTCGAGACCGATGAACTGCTTTTGTAATTTCAAAAATAGCATCTTTTTGTCCTACAACTTTTTTTTGTAAAATTGATTCCAATTGTAATAATTTTTTTACATCATCGTTTCCCAATTTTTCCAAAGGAACTCCTGTTATTGTAGAAATGGTTTTTTCTATATCTTTTTCCGAGATTGTTATACGAGGAGCAAGACTTGGTTCTTCTTCTCTCAATCGTTCTATTTCTTTTTCATATTGCATCTCTTTTTCTTGTGCTTTTAACGCTTTTTCATAATCATTTTTTTCAACATATCTCTCTTTTTTCTTAATAAATTCTTTTAATTTTTTCTCCATTTTCCTTACTTCTTTAGAAATTTTTTGACTTCTATACCCTTTCCCTGCACAACTTTCGTCTAATAAATCAATTGCTTTGTCTGGTAAAAATCTATCGGAAATAAATCGTTTAGAAAGATGTACAGCTGATGAAATTGCAGAATTATCAATTTTTAATTTATGATATTTTTCAAAAGTTTTTTTCAACCCTTGCAAAATTTCAATTGCTTCATCTTCTGTTGGTTCATCAACTACAACTGGCTGAAATCGTCGCTCTAATGCTTTGTCTTTTTCTATATATTTCCGATATTCATCATATGTCGTTGCTCCAATTACTTGAATTTTTCCTCGAGACAGAGCAGGTTTTAAAATATTTGCAGCATCTAATGTTCCTTCTCCACTTCCAGCTCCAACAATAGTATGAAGTTCATCTATAAAAATAATAACTTCTCCCTTACTTGCAATTGCATCATCAATTACATCTTTTAATCGTTCTTCAAATTCTCCTCGATATTTTGTTCCTGCAACCATTCCCGCAATATCAAGGGCAAGAACTCGCTTATTTAATAATGCCGATGGAACTGTCCCATCGGATATAGCCTGAGCTAGCCCTTCTATTACCGCTGTTTTCCCAACCCCAGGTTCTCCGATAATAATGGGATTGTTTTTTGTTTTTCTATTTAAAATATGAATAATTCTTTCTATTTCATTCTTCCTTCCAATAACTGGATCAATTTCTCCTTTTTTTGCAATTGTTGTAAAATCCAAAGAATAAAAATCTAAAACAGGAGTATTAGAATCTTCATAATCATCATCTTCATCATTTACCGATCCTTTTCTTTTTTTCTTTTTTTTATACCCCAATTCTTCATCAAACATTTTCTCAATATCAAATCCTTTAGGAAGAACTCCTACAGAACCAGAGAGACCATTAAATAAATCATCGAGAATATTTCCTCCTTTTTTCCCTTTCTTCCCTGTTTTCGACTCTCCAGAAACCTGTCTTAAAATATCTAAAATTTCATTTTCTAAAGAAGAAAGAGCGATACTCATATTTTCTAAAACAATTGCAGCATTGCATTCTTTCGATTGAACAAGAGATAATAGTAAATGCTCACTTCCAACATAATTATGATTGTTTGACACTGCTATATTTACAGCATTTTCTATCACTGCTCGAAGTGGAACAGAAAGAAATGATGAATTATTTTCATCGAGAGGCTCAAGATGTAAATTTTGCCGAGAAAGAAAAACATTTTCTTCAGAAACTCCATAGTTTACAAGAACTCCAAAAGCAAGAGATTGAGAATTTCCTAAAAGAGCTAAGAGTAAGTGATCTGTATTTGTAACACCTGCCTTTTCTTTTTTTGCTAATTGTTCAGAAACTTGTAATGCTACTCGAGCATCTTGAGTAAATCTATCGAAAGGATTTTTTTGTGCCATAATTATATTTTAAATTTTAGAAATATATAATAATTTATTACTATAAATGATGAATTATTGCTAAAGACTTCACGCTTTATAAAAAACTCAAATAACTATAGACAATATTTCTAAAAAAATAAAGCATAAAAGGTTTGCAAAGAAATGAAAATCTGTCTAAACTCTATTTTGTAAGAAAATATTCAGAAATTTATAACCATGACACGGTAG